>CATEMS010000268.1 GCA_949507465.1 Flavobacteriaceae bacterium | reverse complement strand
ATAGCTACATTGGGTTTAATGCGCTCTGCAATCATTTGAGCACCTCTGAGTCCAATTTCTTCTTGAACACTATTTGTAATGTAAAGGCCAAAGGGCAGTGTTTTTTTATTTTCTTTTAGGAGTCTTGCTACCTCTGCAATCATAAAACCACCCATTCTGTTGTCTAAAGCTCTACAAACAAATTTGTCCTTGTTTAAAACAAAAAATTCGTCAGGATAGGTTATAACACAACCAACGTGTACGCCCATTTTCTCAACTTCTTTTTTGTTTTTGGCTCCAATATCTATAAATATGTTATCCAGTTTTGGAGTCTCTTCTTTTCCTTTGTTTCTTGTGTGTATTGCTGGCCAACCAAAAACACCTTTTATAATTCCTTTTTTGGTATGAATATTAACAATTTTAGATGGCGCTATTTGGTGATCGCTACCTCCATTACGTATCACATATAACAAACCTGAATCACTTACATAGTTTACATACCATGAAATTTCATCTGCATGGCCTTCTATAACAACTTTATAGGTTGCTTTTGGATTTATAACTGCAACGGCCGTGCCGTAGGTATCGGTAATAAACTCATCAACATAAGGCTTTAAATAATCCATCCATATTTTTTGACCATCCCATTCGTATCCTGTTGGAGCAGCATTATTTAAGTATTTTTCTAAAAAGGTGAGAGATTTTTTATTTAATATAGATGATGCCATGAAGTATGTTTTTTTAATTTGAATCTCAAAATTAGATAATTATTAGCGAAGTCTGCACCTTGATTTTATTATTTTTGAAATGGTTTTAGACATACCTTGTCATACAATCAATTTTTATGAACTTATTACATGTTACATATATATGTTTCTTTTTCAGCGGTTTACTCTGCAACGCTCAAATCTCAGAGGTAAATAAGGCTCAAAAAAAAGACTCTATTGCTTCCCATTATTATATTATTCAGGGTGATACTATACCCCGAGAGTATATAGATTTAGATGAAGTTGTGCTGCTAAATAAGCTATCATTTAACAATGCAGTAGATAGGCGTAAGTATCTTATCTTAAGGCGAAAAACACGTAAAGTATATCCATACGCAAAACTAGCCTCAGAAAGACTTCTTACCATGACCAGCCGCCTAGAAACCATCAAGAAAAAACGCCAAGCAAAAATATACACCAAGCGCATTCAAAAATATATTGAACAGGAGTTTTCTGAAAAATTAAAAAAACTAACCACAACAGAGGGGCAGATACTTGTTAAGTTGATTCATAGACAAACAGGCGTAACTGCCTATGACTTGGTCAAGGAATTAAGAACCTCTTGGAGGGCCTTTTGGTATAACACCACAGCCAATCTGTTTGATATTTCTTTAAAGCAAGAATATACTCCATATCAGGTAAAGGAGGATTACTTGATTGAAGATATTTTAGAACGTTCCTTCCAAGCAGAAATTTTAGAAAGACAAGATCCATTTTTCAAGATAGATTTTCTAGAACTATCCTCTCATTGGGATGTAAAAGTACCTGAGTAAACATTCTAGAAACAGTAAATTATATATTATTGGTATAGGCAGTCTTTTATCTTTAGCGTATCTTGATTTTAAAAAACTCAATACGATCTCTGTTGTTACTTACCATGATGTGTTTATTTCCTTTGATAGTAATCACATCAATATCCCTAGCGTCTTTATCATTAAAGAATCCAGAGTTTTGTAATGAAACAGTTTTTAAATCGTTGGTCATAACACTGCCAATGTGGGCATCATACCTTCCCGTTTCCACCTCAACCGGGAAATGGTTCCCCACTGAGATAATTTCATTTTCACCATCAGAATCAACATCTAAAACCATCATGGCGTTTGTAGGTGCAACTTGAGATCTTTTTGGGAGTGGGGTGTAGGTATATTGATTGTTTTTAAGTTCCAATCGCGCACTCTCAAAGTAAGTTGCTTTGTGTGTGGTGGCATTGTTGGTATCAAAATTACTATAGACCTGATCAAAAGTTAGGCTGCCAAATTCTGCATAAGAACTTACGTTTGCCTTGATACTAGGTATTTGTTCTGAAGAACATTGAAGTCCTCTAACAGGATATAATTGATTGTCATTATAATAACCAAGAGCGATGTCGTTGGTTCCGTTTGAGTCAAAATCTTTTGCCATTATTACAAAAGGCTGTTCTTTTGTAGCCTTGTGTTTGGTGTTGGTTCCTAGGTTACCGGCCAACAAATCTAGATTTCCATCCTTATCTAAGTCTTTGGCGGTAATGGTGTTCCACCATCCTATATTCTTGTCTGTACCGTATGTTTTACTTTGGTTTTCAAAAAAACCATTATTGTTTATATAAATTTCAATGGCCATCCAATGTCCTACTACTATAAGATCATCTTGGTTATCATTATTTATGTCTGCAAATACAGCATCTTTAACCATTCCAACAGTACTCATACCATCACTACGGCTAATGATTTCATTTTTAAATACACCATTATTATTAATTAGCAGTTGACTCTCTCCCGCTTGTGGATAGTATCCAGGTGTTTGAAACCCTCCTATAAAAAGATCTAAATCTCCATCATTATCTATATCTGATGCTTTTACACAACTACCACTTGCATTAACAGTTGGTAGAACACCCGATGTTTTTGAGAAATTTCCTTGCCCATCATTTCTGTATAACCTATCAAGATGCAGCCTGCTTTTTAAATCATGCTCATTACTTCCGCTTACCACATATAAATCTTTATCTCCATCTTGATCAAAGTCAAAAAATAAAACACCTAAATCTTCACTCATTTTATCTCTTTCAAAAGCTCTCTGTCTTGATTTTGTAAAAGAACCATTTGTATTTTGTAAGTATAATACCCCTGAATGACCAACACCATTTCCTTGATAAAAATCATCCAAACCATCACCATTCACATCAGCAACATCAACAAAAGGGCCTTCTTGAGATAATTTATGAGGCAGTAAAATTTCTGCGATATAATCATCAAATTCGTTTTCTTGATGTTTTGAACCAATACCTATCTCATTTGTTACATCACTAAACATTGGAGTTGTAGCTTTGTTTGTAAAGTTTGTAAAGATTGCATCTTCATACCTGATGGTGTGATTTACATTGGCAGATAGATCCATGTACAAGCTTTTTTTGTTGTTTGGCCATGTAATTAAGACAGAATCAATTTTAGTTCTTGTATCGACACCAAAATGCAATCTATGGTCAGAAACAGATTGAAAACCTCTTGTATTTGTAATGTATGAGGTTTGCTTGTTTGTACCCTGAATAATAGTCACATTTGCTCCATAAGAAATGTTTCCTTTTTGTGTTAGGGTGAGTGTTAAGGAATTTTTCTGTGCAGAAGCATTATTTTTATAAATAGCCGCTTTTTCTTCTATGTTGTTTAGAATTAAATCTAGATCTCCATCATTATCAAGATCTGCGTATGCTGCCCCGTTAGAGTTAAAAGCTTGTGTTTTTAATCCCCAATCCATCGCGCTATCAGTAAAGGTTAAATCACCATTATTTTTAAACATTGCATTGAAAGATTTTTTTGCAGGCAAAAAACTTATAGCTCCCTCAAAAAGTGATGGGTTTTCTGTAAGTCCCTTACCTTGTTTGTTATTAAAATCTTTATTAAATACCTCTCTTTTAATTCCATTTGTAACAAATATATCTTTGTATCCATCGTTATCAAAATCTGCAATGAGTGGACACCAAGACCAGTCTGTTTCGGCTACATTTGCCATCCATGATATTTCACTAAAAGTGTTGTTTCCGTTGTTTAATTGCAAACTATTGTGCATGTCTTGGTAGTGATAACCAGAGTTTACAAAACCCCAGTAAAGTTTTGGATTCATCGAGGCCATATTTACTTTTTTTGAATAGTTGTCTTGACCAAGCATTTCAGAATTAAATATATCTATGAGTCCGTCATTATTGATATCTGCAATATCTACTCCCATAGAAAATTTAGACATATGCTTAAGGGTTTGATCTGTAGTATTTTTGAAAGTTCCGTTACCCTTGTTAATAAGCACCGCATCTGGCTTTGAGTAATCATTGGCAATGTATAAATCTTGGTACCCATCACTATTTAAGTCTGCAGCTACAATACCTAGTCCATAATCTGAATTTACTAAACCCGCTTTTTTTGTTATGTCAAAGTATTTTCCGTTTTTATTTTCATATAATTTATCACTATCCTGATAAGTGCTGCCAACATCTACTAATCTGATGTCTCCATTTTTATATTCTCTAGTTTTAGTGTGTTTTTTAGGGTTGTTAATAAGATACATGTCTAAATCACCATCATTATCCATATCAAAAAAACATGCTTGATTTGATCTTGATTGATCTGTAAATCCGTACTTGGAGGCACTCTCTGTAAAGGTTAGGTCTTTATTATTTACAAACAATAAGTTAGATAGTTTGTATTGCTGATCATTTTCAAACCACCCAGATCTGGATATAAAGATATCCTGGAAACCATCATTGTTTATATCAATTATGGTAACCCCAGTACACCAATCTTGGGTATTTGAATTGATTCCAGCGGTTTGGGTAATATCTTGAAATGTAAAATTACCTTTGTTGATATAGAGCCTGTTTGAGGCCATATTTGCAGTAAATACGATGTCTAATAGGCCATCATTATTGAAGTCTGCAGTAGCTACTCCGCCTCCATTATAAAAGTACTCATAGGCAAAATAATTATAGGCGTTATTTTCTTTATTAAAGTTATTAAAATTTATTCCAGATTCACTACTTGGCACCAAGGAGAATAAGGGATCTTCTTTTTTTATCTCCACTTCATTAGATTTTGTGGGAGTACTCTCAGACTGCTTTTTTGTATCTGTACAAAAGCTTAATGTAAAAGCGATAATAAGTGTAAGGTAAATTTTCATCAACAATAGTTTTGACCAAAAATAGAGATTTTTTATCTCTAATGAAAACTGCTTTAGTGGATAAACAGTGCTATTTATGTGTGTTTTGCATCAGGTATTTAAGGATTTCTATTGCTTTTTTCTGAGGTTTAATAACCCCTTTACTTTTGATTAATAAAAGGTTGTTTTGCTATTGTTGCAAAGGAGTATTGTACCTAGTATTTATTAGCTAGTAGCTAATAAAATTAAATAAAGTAGGCAACAAGTATGGCAGTAATTATGGTACTTAGTTTGGCTAAATTGAATTTATGATCCTTACTACTCTCAAACAATATTGTAGTAGAAACATGTAAGAATATACCAATTGATATGGCGTTTAGCTCATCATTATATACCATCACATCTGGGTTATTTACCAAAAACCAACTGCCAAGTGGTGTCATGCTAGCAAATAAAACTAGAAATGACAGTATGGTACTTAAAGGATATTTTGCTTTGATAAAAAAGAAGGATAGTATCATCGCGATAGGAATCTTGTGAACCAAAATACCAATGAAAATACTTGAGTGCCCTGCAACTGGAAACCCTTCAAACAACGCGTGTATGGATAGGCTACAAAAAAGCAACCAAGGAAAAGTTTTGTTCTCGCTATGTATATGAATATGCCCATGCTCAGCTCCTTTGCTCAAAAACTCTAAACATATTTGAAGCAATATACCCACCATAATAAAAGGCCCCACATATGTGTTTGAAGATTGGTACACCTCTGGGAGTAATTCAAATATGGTAACCGCCAATAAAAAAGCTCCACTAAAGGCGAGAGGCAGCGATAGTTGATGTGCTTTTTCATCATTGAGAAATAAAGCGATACCATATCCTACAAATACAGCAAGGAATAAAGCTACATATATCATACGCCAAAAATAAGAATTAATCTTTCAGATGTAGCAGCATTAAAAGGATTTAGGTGATAATCGCCAAAGGTTTGTTTTAAATCTAGACCAGCATCTTTAAAATAATTTTTAAAATCCTCTAGTGTAAATGCTCTTACTTTTTCTGTGAACTGATGTTTTTTATTGTTCGCAGAGAAGGATATGTGTTTGTGTATGTATCCATTACTTATTTCTCTTTTTATTTGAAATGTGATGCCCTCTACTATTTTAATTTCACTTTTGACCAAGTTTGCGGTAACATATGCCACATTTAAAAAATCTATAACAGCCAACCCATTGTTTGATAAATTCGTTTTAATGGCCTTTATGGTTGTAAGGTTATCTTGCTCATTATCAAAATATCCAAAACTTGTAAATAAATTAAATACACTCGTAAAGCCTCCCTTTTTGTAGGGTACACACATGTCGTGGACTGCAAAATGTAGGTTTTCTTTTTCAAATTTCTTTGCATATGCAATACTTTTGCTAGATAAATCTATGCCTGTTACATCATATCCTAAGCTTGCCAAATACCTAGAGTGTCTCCCTTTACCACAGGCAAGATCTAAAATTTTGCTGGCAGGATTTAACTGTAAATTTTCTGTAAGTCTATTCATGAAATTTGCAGCTTCAGTATCATCTCTATTTTTATATAGGATATGATAATACGGACTATCAAACCATGAGGCAAACCAACTTGTATCTTCTTTTTGCATTGTATGATTTTACAGTGCTAAAATACTGTATTTTTGCAGGAGAATGAATGAAAAGTTATGACAAAAAATTTTAAGATGGTTGCCAAGACCTTGTTTGGTCTTGAAGAATTATTAGCCCAAGAGCTAAGACAGCTTGGAGCCTCCAATATAGAGATTGGGGTTCGTAATGTATCTTTTGAGGGAGACACCGGTTTTATGTATAAAGCAAACCTATGTTGTAGAACTGCCATTAAAATCTTAAAACCCATCACAGCCTTTAATGTCTTTAAAGAAGAAGACTTTTATCAAAAGGTGTATGCTATCAATTGGCAGAAGTATATGGACGTAAAAGGCTCTCTAGCTGTTGATGCAACAGTGTTTTCTAACTACTTCACACATTCTCAGTATATTTCTCTAAAAGCTAAAGATGCTATCGTAGATCGCTTTAGAGATATGGAAGGAGATAGACCCAATGTTGATCTAGACCACCCAACATTAAGAATTAATATCCATATAGATAGAAATATTTGTACTGTGTCTTTAGACAGTTCTGGACAATCACTGCACAAGCGGGGTTACAAAGTTGCTAACACTATAGCCCCCATTAGCGAAGTCTTGGCAGCAGGCATTATCTTAAAAGCGGGTTGGAATGGGCAGTCAGATTTTATTGATCCTATGTGTGGT
>CATEMS010000267.1 GCA_949507465.1 Flavobacteriaceae bacterium | reverse complement strand
TCCCAACTAAAGAAAAATTAAACGTCATATACTCTACAATAGGCCTGTCACCGTTCATAGCGCTGCCAATAGCTATACCAGCAAAACCAAGCTCAGCAATGGGAGTATCAATCACTCGCTTTTCGCCAAACTCCTCCAACATTCCTTTACTTGCTTTATAGGCCCCATTATACTCTGCTACCTCTTCACCCATGAGATAAATCGTGTCATCTTTGCGCATCTCTTCACTCATGGCCTCACAAATAGCCTCTCTAAATTGAATTGTCTTCATATTCATTGCCCACAATAATGGGTACATTAAATTATACTTTATGATTTTTTTGTTTCTGAAACGGATTAAGATATCCACCTCAAAATTCTAAAAAACAAAAATAGTATTATTATCTTATTTTTTACACCACAAGTCAAGGCATTTAACAGTTAATAATAAATTATTTTACTATGCACGCATAATAAAAAAGAATAATATTCACTATCTTTGTAGCTATAATTTTAAGTAAAAAATTATCTGAACTAAAACAATAGTACTACATTAAAACAACAATTACTATGAAAATATTAGTGTGTATCAGTCACGTACCAGACACTACTTCAAAAATAAATTTTACAGATAATGACACAAAATTTGACACCAATGGTGTGAATTTTGTCATCAATCCAAATGATGAGTTTGGACTCACCCGTGCTATGTGGTTTAAAGAAAAACAAGGAGCAACTGTACATGTTATTAATGTTGGAGGACCACAAACAGAACCTACACTTAGAAAGGCATTGGCCATTGGGGCAGATGAGGCCATACGTGTAGATGCCCCAGCAACTGACGGATACAGTGTAGCATTGCAACTGGTACACTATGCAAAAGAGGGCGCTTATGATTTGATTATTGGAGGGCGAGAGTCTATAGATTACAATGGCGGGATGGTTCCCGGAATGGTAGCTAAAATTATTGGAGCCAACTTTATAAATACCTGCATTAGTCTTGAGGTAGAAGACACCAAAGTAACAGCAATAAGAGAAATTGATGGTGGTAAAGAAACCCTTGAAACAACTTTGCCACTAGTTATTGGAGGGCAAAAGGGTTTGGTGGAAGAAAGTGATCTTCGCATACCAAACATGCGAGGAATCATGCAAGCTAGAAGCAAACCTTTACATGTCAAACCTGCCATGGAACAAAACCCAAGAAGCGAGGCCACAACCTACCAGAAACCAGCGCCAAGAGGTGCTGTTAAACTGGTGGATACTGTAGATCAATTAATTGATTTATTGCACAACCAAGCCAAAGTAATATAGATTAATAAAAGAGTTTTCAAACCAAGTTGAATACCAAAACAAATAGTAAATACCTTTAATATATGAGTGTTTTAGTCTACACAGAATCTGAAAATGGTTCTTTTAAAAAAACAGCTTTTGAAGTTGTATCCTACGCAAAGGCAATAGCCATTGAATTAGGCACTACCCTTACTGCTGTATCTGTTAATGCAACCAATACCAGTGAGCTGGGAATCTATGGCGCAGATAAAGTATTACAAATAGTAGATGATAACCTTGCAAACTTTGATGCTCAAGGATATGCAGATGCGATATCTCAAGCTGCAGCATCACAAAATGCTTCGGTTGTTGTATTATCTCAAACAGCAAATGCAAAGTTTATGGCACCACTTGTGGCTGTAAATCTCCAGGCGGGATACGTTTCTAACGTTGTTGCTCTGCCAGAGAGCATCACGCCATTTAAAATAAAACACAGTGTGTACACCAACAAGGCTTTTTCTGTAACTCAAATCCACACACCTGTCAAGATAATTGGTTTAGGTAAAAATGCATACGGGTTACATGAGAGTCCAGCTGATGCAGTATCAGAACCCTTCTCACCAAGTCTTCAACAAAGCAACACCAAGGTAATTTCTGTGGATAAAGCCTCAGACAAAGTAACCATTGCTGATGCAGAAGTGGTGGTATCTGCAGGACGTGGCCTCAAGGGCCCAGAGAACTGGGGTATGATTGAAGAAATGGCAACCATTTTAGGAGCTGCTACTGCATGTTCAAAACCTGTGAGTGATATGGGATGGAGATCTCATGGAGAACACGTTGGACAAACAGGAAAACCCGTAGCAGCATCTTTATATATAGCCATTGGTATCAGCGGAGCTATACAACACCTTGCTGGTATCAATTCCTCTAAAATAAAAGTGGTTATCAATACAGATCCAGAAGCTCCTTTCTTTAAAGCAGCTGACTATGGAATTGTGGGTGATGCATTTGAAATTGTTCCACAACTAAACGAAAAATTAAAAGTTTTTAAAGCACAAAACGCATAATTTTTATTACTTTGTGCCTTTGGAAATGGCTGTTTAAATTAGGACAAACATCCTGTTTAATCAGCTTTTTTTAATTATAAATCCATGAGTCTAGTAAGATTAAATATCAAGGGGATCTCCTACAGCCAAACTCAAAACGGCGCCTACGCTCTGATACTAAGTGAGGTAGAAGGAAACAGAAAATTACCCATAGTCATTGGCGCTTTTGAAGCTCAATCTATTGCTATTGCCCTAGAGAAAGAAATCATGCCTCCTAGGCCACTTACCCACGATTTATTTAAAAACTTCTCTGATCTTTTTGAAATTATTATTACCCAGGTAATTATACACAAGTTGGTTGATGGGGTATTCTATTCTAGT
>CATEMS010000266.1 GCA_949507465.1 Flavobacteriaceae bacterium | reverse complement strand
CGCTGTTCTATTCTATTTACTGGGCGCACTTCACCAGCCAAACCGATTTCTGCAGCAAAGCACATGGTTTTATCTATGGTGATATCCACATTACTAGAGAGCACAGCAGCCACAACAGCCAAATCAATGGCGGGGTCATCTACAGAGATACCTCCAGTAATATTTAAAAACACATCTTTGGTTCCAAGTTTAAAGCCGGCTCTTTTTTCGAGAACTGCCAAAATCATGTTTAAACGTTTTGCATTATAGCCCGTAGCACTTCTTTGAGGAGTACCGTATACGGCTGTAGATACCAGCGCTTGAATTTCTACAAGCAGTGGTCTCATTCCTTCAAGGGTAGAGGCTACTGCTGTTCCGCTTAGTTCTTCTTCGTTTTTTGACAGCAGGATCTCTGATGGGTTTGAAACTTCTCGAAGACCACTCCCTTGCATTTGATAAATACCAATTTCACTTGTGCTTCCATAACGGTTTTTATTAGCCCGTAGAATTCTGTAAATATGATTGCGATCTCCCTCAAATTGGAGAACAGTATCTACCATGTGTTCCAAAATTTTGGGCCCAGCAATGTTTCCGTCTTTGGTAATATGTCCAATTAGAAATACTGGAGTGGCTGTTTCTTTAGCAAATTTTATTAGTTCTGTTGTGGTTTCTCGTATCTGAGAAATGCTTCCAGGGCTACTCTCTATATGATCTGTATGCAGGGTTTGTATAGAATCTATGACAACAATATCTGGTTGCATTTGTGCAATGCTACGGAAAATATGCTGTGTTTTTGTTTCAGTTAAAATATAGCAGTAGTCACTTTGCGGGTGTATTCTTTGTGCTCGCATTTTAATTTGCTGTGCACTTTCTTCTCCAGAGACATACAATGTTTTGTAGGGCAACTCAAGGGCTATTTGCAGCATTAAGGTACTTTTCCCTATTCCTGGCTCTCCACCTAAAAGGGTGAGACTTCCAGGTACAATACCGCCACCAAGAACTCGGTTTAACTCTTTGTTTTGAGTATTTATTCGAGCCTCTTCATTGGTAGATATTTCTGAAACTTTTTGGGGTTTGGAGGCTCTTTTTGTGGTAGATGTATTTGCTATTGAAACATCCCAGCTAGCTTTCTCTGCTTTTTGTATGACCTCTTCTGCAATGGTATTCCATTGTTTGCAGGAGCTGCATTGCCCTTGCCACTTGGCAGATTGAGTTCCGCAATTTTGACAGAAAAAAGTGGTTTTTGTTTTGGCCATTGCTAGCTATAAAAGTACTTATTTTCTTGAGATTTGAATTCTAACATCCATAAAGTAGTTAACAATTTAGGGTGTTTTTTAATAACCAAAATCTTCTTTTATTTTGTCTGCCTTATCCAGCATTACATCTAGGGTAATAAACCCAACCTCTTCTTTGTCAAAGGCTGCCTGGAAAACGCGCATTGCTTTTTTGGGTTGTCCTACCTCTTCATAATAGCGCCCAAGGTAATAGGGGCCAAGTACGGTCTCTGGGTACTCTCTTTTTGCCATTTCTGCAATAGTTTTGAGAGACTCCCATTGTTTTTGTTTTTCTGCGGCTTTGGTAGTGGCTATGTAGTCATTAACTCGTATGATATCATCAACACCAAAGAGTTTTTTAATGGATGCATATTTATCAATTAGATACTCGCTAATAGGGGTCTTCAAGGTTAATAAAACGGTGTTGTACTCTTCTCTGCTTATGGGGCGGTAGATAGCAAACATTTTTTCGAGTGCTACAGGGATCCCTCGTGCAACTAGAGAGTAATGTGTGGCGCCCTGAAAATTGTCATAATAGTAATTAAAATTAGGAGTGTCTATTGATTTTAAGGTGTTGTTTAACGCTTCTGCGTCTTGGGTTAGCTCTTTAATATCATCGGTAGCAGTGGCCAAATAGTAAAAAATTTCAGTAGTAATTTTTGGAATTCTACCAGCCATACGGCTAATAGTGTTAGGCGATAACTCTGGGCTTAGAACAATATAACCATTAAACAAAGGAGGGCTTTTGTAGAGATAAAAATTTAAAAAGTTTGCTGTAAAATCATGACCAATACCCACCACAAATTTTGCAGTTCGGTAGGTTTGATCAATGTAGGGTAAGAGCTCTAAACCGAGAAATTCAAAAAAATCTGCGCCTTGGTCTGAGGGGAGGTAGTTTTCGGCATCATAGTAACAATCATCAAAGCGAGTTCTGCCCTGCATGACTCCAACAATAATGGATTCAGGCATGTCCTCCCAATAGCTAAAGTAATCCACATTTCCTGCCACAGGCTCAAATAGATAGTCTGCATCTAGTACAATGATAACGGGGTATACTTTATCAGTGTTTGTCTGGTAATTTCTAGGGAGCTGAATTTTTAGTCTTCTAGTCTCTTGGAGTCTCTGGCTGTTAAACTCCTCATAGATTACCTGCGCGTTGGCAAGAAAACTAAATGTCATAAAAGCCAAAAGTAGGATTGTTTTTTTCATGTCTGAAATTTTAATAAAGCTGAAATATACTCAAATTTTAAAAGGCCCTTGTCTACAAAAACTTACAATTATTTGTTTTTATTGTACACAGGCAAAAATAGCAAGGAACCAACACCAATGACAATAATGGAGGCAATGCCAGAGGTCCAAATAATCCAGCCAAAAGCAGTACCAACAGTAAAAGGAACCTTAAACAACACCAGCACACCAGCCATTGCTGCAGGATATGTCCCAAAACCACTATTAGTAAAGGCAAAGGTGAAACTACCTACTACAAAAGCGATAATAACTGTGCCTAGGCCAATGTTTGCTGTTTCTGGTAAGGCCTGTGTTGCGGTATAAAAAGAGAGTAAGTACAGCCCCCAAATAAAAAAACTGTAGCCTATAAACTGTCTTTTCTTTTTCATGGTAACAATACTTAATATCCCGTCTTTAAGATCTAGTAAAAAAGACTTGATTTTTGAATTTGCCGTAGATGTAGAAAATTTCAAAAACACATACACCAACAAAATAAGCCCAACAAATCCAATGCATACCCCATAGATGATATTAGAAGGAATTGAATCCAAGAGATAATCATAAAGAATATCAAATTTTAAGGCCAATGCAATGAGTATAAACCCAACAAGAAAAATAAGATCTACAATGCGTTCACTGATAATGGTTCCAAAACCCGCTGAAAATGGGATTTTTTCATATTTATCAAGGACAATCCCTCTTGAGACCTCTCCACTTTTTGGTATAAAAATATTCATTAAATAGGCTATAGAAACCGCCATAAAATTATTTGCAAGTCTTGGTTTGTAGCCAAGTGGCGCTAGCATAAAAGACCACCTATGTGCTCTGGCCAAATGGCTTAAAAGATTTAACCCTACAGAAAGCCCCACAATCCAGTAGTTGGCATTTTTAATATATCCCGAGAGTTCCTCTAGTTGAGAAGGGGTAAATTTGTTGTAGATATACCAAATTAAAAAGCTGCCCAGGGCAAGTGGAACTCCTATTTTTAGAATTTTTGTGAGGCTTTTTTTCAATTTAAAGAAGTAAGTTATCTTGATTTGGAAAAACAAGTGAAGGCTTAAATGCTTTGGCCTCTTCTGGGGTCAGTAAAGCATAGGTAATTAGTATTAAAATATCATCTTTAGAAACCTTTCTAGCGGCTGCTCCATTGAGGGTAATTTCTCCGCTACCTCTTGGTCCTGGGATGGCATAGGTTTCTAGTCGCTCACCATTATTGTTATTCACTACTTGTACTTTTTCTCCCTCTACCATATTAGCAGCATCAAGCAGGTCTTGGTCTATGGTGATGCTTCCAATATAATTGAGCTTGGCGCCAGTTACTCTAACCCTGTGAATTTTAGATTTTACTACGTGTATCAACATAGGGGCAAATATATATGAAATTAATATGCATGAATTCTTAAGTGAAAGAAAATTAATTTAGTTTTTGATTGTCTATCAACCGAACTTCTCCAACAAAAGCGGCAATAAAACAACGATAGGAAATTCCTTTTTGTTTTCGCAGGGTGGGTTTTAGTGTTTTTTCATTTGCAATCTCAAAATACTCTAGTTTGAGGATGCTATCTTTAAAACAATTTGCAACCATGGCGTTTATTTGCGGGATTGATTTTTCGTGAAAATACCTTGCTGCTAGGGCTAAGCTTTTACTGATAATAGTTGCTGCCTCTAGCTCCTTAGGCGTTAAGCGTTTATTTCTTGAACTCATGGCAAGATTGCTAGATTCTCTCACAATTGGGCAGCCTATAATTTCAACCGGTAATTTTTCTATGGCCGTCATTTTTTTTACAATTTGCAATTGCTGAAAATCTTTCTCCCCAAAATAAGCAGAATTGGGCTGTACAGCTTTAAAAAGTAGCGCTACTACCGTACCCACGCCATCAAAATGACCTGTCCTGTGTTTGCCTTCCATTTCTTTGGCAATAGCTCCAAAGTTGTATTTTTTGGAGGTAATTTTACTGCCATATAGTTCTGAGACCTCTGGGGCATAGACCACTACATTTGCCTGTAACGTTTTTAAAAGTAAAACGTCTTTTTCTAGAGTGCGGGGGTAGTTTATCAGATCTCCTTTATTGTTAAACTGGGTTGGATTTACAAAAATACTTACCACCACTAGATCATTATCCTTTAAAGCAATACGAACTAAAGATAAATGACCTTCATGTAGCGCTCCCATGGTTGGTACAAGACCAATTTTTTTCGAACCCCTGTAGGGATCTAAAGCGGCAGCTAAGGTTTTTTTTTTGTAAAGACTTCCATGGTTGTTTTTTAAACTCGAAGCAAAATTAAGATATTGAAACTAAGTCTGCATAAATTTTCGTAATTTTGTGCGTTTTAAATATAGTACACAAAAGCAAAGATTTTATGAAAGATAAGAGAGTATTGTATGTTTCCTCAGAAGTGATACCATACCTGCCAGAAACAGAGATTTCATCCATGTCATTTGAAGCTCCAAAAATGGTGAATAACAACGGCGGTCAGACACGTATTTTTATGCCACGTTATGGTAATATAAACGAACGTAGGCATCAATTACATGAAGTGATAAGATTGTCTGGTATGAACCTTGTTATCAACGATCTAGACATGCCCTTAATTATTAAGGTAGCTTCTATTCCTAAAGAGCGGATGCAAGTTTATTTTATAGATAATGAAGATTATTTTAAACGCAAGGCCACTTTTGCAGACGAAGAAGGTACCTTTTTTGATGACAATGATGAGCGTGCTATATTCTTTGCTAAGGGTGTTATTGAAACAGTAAAAAAATTAAACTGGTCTCCAGATATCATTCATGTGCATGGATGGTTGGCGTCCTTTTTACCTTTGTATCTAAGAAACTATTACGGGAATGAGCCTTTATTTGAGAACAGTAAAATTGTGACCTCTGTATACAACCAAGGTTTTAGTGGAACATTAAACGCTCAGGTATCTGACAAGATCAAATTTGATGCAATAGATGACCAGGCTTTAACACCTTTAAAGAATCCTACTTTTGAAAACGTAATGAAAATTGCTATCAATAACTCGGATGCTGTAATTGTGGGTTCAGGAGAAATTTCAGAAGAGTTACAGACCTTCCTGAAGGCACAAGACAAACCCGTACTTTCTTTCCAACAAAAGGAAGATATGGAGCGAGAATATTTAGATTTTTATCAAACAAAAGTATTAGACCAGTAATATACTTTTAGAAATAGCGTATGAAAATTAATAATGCATTACCAAAACTTTTGGTAGTACTGAGTGCTGTTGTATTGATGGCCTCTTGTGAAGAAGAGATTGGAACTATTGGTTCTGAGGTAATTGGAGATCAAGACGTAAATGCCACCCTAGACATAAGCAAAACAATACGTTCTTACAGCAAAACATTGGAAGCAGTACAAACCAACGGTTTGCAGTCCAACCAGTTAGGGATTTATAACGATCCTATTTATGGGATGTCTAAGGTCAATTTACTTGCTCAAGTAGCCTTAGAAACCACCAATCCAACCATTAATTTTTTACCACAACTAGACAGTGTGGTGCTATACATTCCTTATTATAGTGAAGAAATTACTGATGAATTGGGCGAGTCGAGCTATGAGCTAGATTCTGTCTATGGGACTACACCCATGGATATATCCATTTTCGAGTCGAATTATTTTTTGAGAGACTTTGATCCAAATTCAGGCTTTGAGGACATACAAAGCTACTACAGCAATCAAAACGATTTGTTTGAGAGTTTTAAGGGTGAATTAATATATGCTATTACAGATTTTTTACCATCGGCACAGACCTACACCGAAACTACATTTGAGCAAGATGATGCTGGAGAGGACACCTCTGAGAACACTGTTGTAGCCCCCGGAATACGAGTTAAATTACCTGAGGCTTTCTTTAGAGAGAAAATCCTGGACATGGAAGGCACCCCAGAGCTTATAAACAACAACAACTTTAGAGAATATTTTAGAGGGATGTTTTTTGAAGTAAACGGCACAGACACCAATCTTTTAAAGTTTGACATGTCCTCTGCCAAATTAGACATTTATTTTACATCTCAGTTTGATAGGCCAACTATTGGAACTGACCCTGAAAATCCCCCAACAAGAGAAGAGAAGAAAATCACCTTGCTTTTTGACGCCATTAACGTAAATGTGTTTGAAAATGAGTTAAGTGGTCAAATACAAAGTGAGCTGCTTAGCCAAGATCAGGCCAATGGAGAAGAAAGGTTATATGTAAGAGGTGGAGAAGGCATCGCAGCTGTTGTAAGTTTATTTGGTGAAGATGCTGATGGCAATGGAGTTGCCGATGAGTTGGATGAAATACGCCAAAACAAGTGGCTTATTAATGAGGCAAACCTTATTTTTTATGTAGACAAAGAGGCTATTTCTGATGGCTACCAAGAGCCTGAAAGATTGATTATTTATGATATTGACAATGGAAGATTACTTACAGATTACAACCTAGACACCACCTCAGGAGAGGTTGAGCAGGTAGATGCCTATACAACTCATTTAGGCCGCTTGGTAAGAGATAGTAACGGCAAGGGTGATTATTATAAAGTAAGAATTACCAACCATTTGAGTAGTCTGATACACCAAGACTCTACCAACGTAAAATTAGGGGTTATTGTTTCACAAAACGTAGCAGTGCCCTCATTTCAACAGGTGCAAAACACACTCTCACCCACCAGAAATTACACAGAGCAGGTTCCGTCCAGTGGGGTGATGAGTCATCAAGGCACAATTTTACACGGAAACACCTCTGCAGATCTTACTAAAAGATTAAAACTTCAAATTTATTATACAAATTCAAATTAGATTATATGTGTGGAATTGTTGGATATATAGGTCATAGAGAAGCCTACCCATTAATTATCAATGGTCTAAAGCGCCTTGAATATAGAGGCTATGACAGTGCTGGTATCGCGCTGTATGACGGCTCTAACATACAACTTGCCAAAACCAAGGGAAAAGTGGTGGACCTTGAAGAGAAAGCTGACAAAGAGATCACAAAAAAAGGAAATCTTGGTATTGGTCACACACGCTGGGCAACCCATGGAGTGCCCAATGATGTAAACTCTCACCCACACTATTCTAACAGTGGAGAATTAGTGATCATTCACAACGGAATCATAGAAAACTATGCCTCTATAAAGCAAGAGTTGATTTCAAGGGGGTATGTATTCCATTCAGACACAGACACAGAGGTACTGGTTAATCTCATTGAGGAAATAAAAAAGAAACAAGATGTGAAGCTTGGTAAGGCGGTGCAAATTGCTCTAAATGAGGTTGTTGGAGCCTATGCTATTGCCGTTTTTGATCAAAACAAGCCAAACGAAATTGTAGTTGCCAAACTAGGTAGCCCCCTGGCCATTGGACTTGGTAATGATGAATTTTTTATAGCAAGTGACGCTTCTCCCTTTATAGAGTATACAAACAACGCCATTTATTTAGAAGACGAACAAATGGCTGTTATTCGTCTTGGAAGGGAAATTAGAATACGAAAAATTAAAAACGATACAAGAATCAAGCCTTTTGTACATGAGTTAAAATTAAACATAGAACAAATAGAAAAAGGAGGCTATGATCACTTTATGCTAAAGGAGATTTACGAGCAGCCTTCTGTTATTAAAGACACCTACAGAGGCAGGCTTCTTGCTGACCAAGGAATTATCAAAATTGGAGGCTTAGAAGAATACATCCCAAAATTTGTGAATGCAGACAGGATTATTATTGTTGCCTGTGGTACTTCTTGGCACGCAGGATTAGTAGCAGAATACACCTTTGAGGACTGGGCGCGCATACCCGTTGAGGTTGAATATGCTAGTGAGTTTAGATACCGCAACCCCGTGATTACAGAAAAAGATGTTGTGATTGCCATCTCTCAAAGTGGAGAAACAGCAGATACCCTAGCGGCCATAAAACTCGCTAAAGAAAAAGGGGCTTTTGTATATGGCATTTGCAATGTTGTTGGATCAACCATATCAAGAGAGACCCACTCAGGAACCTATACCCATGCCGGGCCAGAAATTGGAGTAGCCTCTACCAAGGCATTTACAACTCAAATTACGGTTCTCACCATGATTGCTTTAAAATTAGCGCATGTAAAAGGGACCATTTCTAAGTCTGATTACATGATGCACCTAAGGGAGTTGGATGCCATTCCGGTGTATGTTGAAAAGGCCCTTGAGCGAAATGGAGAGATTAAGGAAATTGCAAGTGTGTTTAAAGATTCTCCAAACTTTTTATATTTAGGGAGGGGTTATAACTTTCCGGTTGCTTTAGAGGGCGCTTTAAAACTAAAGGAGATTTCTTACATTCATGCAGAGGGATATCCCGCCGCAGAAATGAAGCATGGTCCAATTGCACTCATTGACGAGCAAATGCCAGTTGTGGTGGTGGCTATTAATAGCAACCACTATGAAAAAGTAGTGAGCAATATCCAAGAAATAAAAGCCAGAAAGGGAAAGATTATAGCAGTGGTTACCCAGGGAGATACTGTGGTAAGAGAACTAGCAGATTTTGTGATGGAAGTTCCAAAAACTCCAGAAACCTTAACTCCGCTTGTAACTACCATACCCCTGCAATTGCTATCCTATCACATTGCGGTAATGCTTGATAAAAACGTAGATCAGCCAAGAAATCTGGCTAAGAGTGTTACGGTAGAGTAAGTAAAAAGATAATTTTTAAAAAGGGGGGCAAGAAATTGCCTCCCTTTTATTTTTTGGTATTTTTAAGCAGTGAAAATTATCAATCTTATTTCTGGACCTAGAAATGTATCTACGGCGCTTATGTATAGTTTTGCTCAACACAAAACCGTAGCGGTATTAGATGAACCTTTTTATGGCTATTATTTGGCCCATGCCAATTTAAAAGTAGCACACCCAGGGACTAAAGAAATTTTAAATACCCTTCCCCGTTCAAAAAAACAAGTATTGGATCACATCAATACGGTCTCAAAACAAGGCAATCATGTTTTTATAAAAGGCATGGCCCATCACTATCTTAGCAGTGAACCATCTCATATTTTGCCTTGGCAAAATGTAATTTTAATCCGCCACCCAAAAAAGTTGCTGGCCTCATTCTCTAAGGTAATTAGAAATCCAACCCTAGATGATATTGGTATTAAAAAAGCAGCAGCATTATTTATGTATTTAAAAAACCAAGGCAACACCCCCCTGGTCATTGATAGTGACCAACTGCTAGAAAACCCAGAGAGGTATCTGCAAAAAATATGCAAGATCCTGGGCATATCCTTTACAAAAGAGATGTTGTCTTGGCAAAAAGGAGGGATCGAGCAGGACGGCATTTGGGCACAGTATTGGTACTCAAATGTACATAAATCAACAGGTTTTGAAATTCAAAAATCAAGCACACAATCCATGCCAAATAGCTTACAAACGGTGTTAGACCAGGCCCTGATCCATTATTCTATTTTAAAAACACATATTCTAAAAAACGACTAAATGTTACAAAAATCTAACCCTAAAAATGATCATATACAGATCTACATTAAAGATAAATTATACCCCCGCCACCAAGCTAAAGTGTCCGTTTTTGATAGCACAGTACAAGGGGGAGATGCTGTTTGGGAAGGACTCAGGGTATATCCACAAGGGGTAGTTTGTCTTGATAAACATTTAACTCGTTTGCAACAAAGCGCAAAAACATTAGCTTTTACAGACATACCCTCTAAGGCAGAAATTAAAAAAGCCATTAAGCTAACCCTTGATGCCAATGCCATGGATGACAATACTCACATACGTCTTACACTTTCCAGGGGAGAAAAAATCACTAGCGGTATGGACCCTAGATTAAACCAAAGTGGGTCCTGTTTAATTGTTTTGGCAGAGTGGAAACCTCTTGTGTATGATAACAACAAAGGTATTACAGTACTCAGCACCAGCCAGCGCAGAAATGCGCCACAGTTTTTGGATAGTAAAATACACCATAACAATTTACTCAATAACATACTTGCTAAAATCCAGGCCAATGTAGCAGGGAAAGATGCAGGATTGATGCTCGATGATCGCGGCTTTGTTGCCGAATTAAATGGCAGTAATGTTTTTATGATACAACAAGGCAAAGTCTATACCCCTTTTGCCCATGCCTGTCTTCCTGGAATTACAAGAAATACAGTCATGGAGCTTTGTAAAGACAATGATATACAGCTCATTGAGGCAGATCTATCACTGAGCGAATTTATGAACGCTGAGGGTGTGTTTGCAACGGGTACTATGGGAGAGTTAACTCCAGTTGTGGAGATAGACGGCAGGGTGATTTCTAGAGATAGCCAGCTTATGGACCAAGTATTAAAATTATTTAAAGACAACATTCGCCGTTATTGTGAACCCCTTAGCTAAATCAAGAGTTGCAATAACTACCAAATCACAGATGTGAGATACAAATTTCTAACCTCTATTGTGTTAGGGGACAAAATAAGTTCAAAAAAGAGCATTTCAAGTTTGCAATATTACATCAGAAAAAACTATCTTTGCAGCGTTAAAAAAAGGTGCATTTCGCACCAATTGTAAAAACAGAAATCCAAAATAATGTCACAAGTTACAGGAAAAGTTGCTCAGATTATTGGACCTGTTGTAGATGTAGAGTTTGCAAGCGGTTCAGAACTTCCAAAGATTT
>CATEMS010000265.1 GCA_949507465.1 Flavobacteriaceae bacterium | reverse complement strand
TGCAATTGGATGAGGCAAAATCAAATATTGTGCTTCTTGAAGAAGAAATTAAGTACATGTTAATTCCTAGAGATCCAGAAGATGCAAAGAATGCAGTAATGGAGATTAAGGCAGGAACTGGTGGAGATGAAGCAAGTATTTTTGCCGGAGATTTGCATAGGATGTATACTAAGTATTGTGAGGGCAAAGGTTGGAAAACAAGTGTAGTGGATTTTAGCGAGGGCACCTCTGGTGGATACAAAGCCATTCAATTAGAAATCACCGGAGATGATGTCTATGGTACTTTAAAATTTGAAGCCGGAGTACACCGTGTCCAACGGGTACCCCAAACAGAAACTCAGGGTCGTGTTCACACAAGCGCTGCTACCGTTATGGTGTTTCCAGAGGCAGAAGAGTTTGATGTACAAATAGAAATGAAGGATGTTAGGATTGATTATTTTTGTTCTTCAGGTCCTGGCGGGCAATCTGTAAATACAACTTACTCTGCTGTAAGACTTACCCACACACCAACAGGTTTGGTGGCGCAATGTCAAGATCAAAAATCTCAGCATAAAAATAAAGAGAAAGCATTCAAGGTGTTGCGTTCTAGATTGTACGATTTAGAACTTGCCAAAAAAAATGCAGAAGATGCTCTAAAGCGTGGCTCTCAAGTAACAAGTGGTGATAGGAGTGCCAAAATACGGACCTATAATTACTCTCAAGGACGTGTTACCGATCATAGAATAAATTTAACACTGTATGATTTGAATAACATTATAGATGGAGACATTCAAAAAATAATTGATGAATTACAACTGGTAGATAACACAGAGCGCCTAAGAGAATCAGGAGATACATTCTAAAAAACACTCATTTTATGAATACTCAAGAGTTAGTAGATCAGATACATCAGAAAAAATCCTTTCTTTGCATTGGATTGGATGTAGATTTGGATAAAATTCCTGAGCATTTATTACAGGATGAGGATCCTATCTTTTCTTTCAATAAGCAAATTATTGATGCAACACATCATCTTGCCGTTGCCTTTAAGCCCAATACTGCTTTTTATGAGGCTCACGGTGTAACAGGCTGGAGAGCTCTTGAAAAAACCATACACTATCTCAATGAAAATTATCCAGAGATTTTTACAATTGCTGATGCCAAACGAGGAGATATAGGCAATACCTCTAGTATGTATGCTAAGGCATTTTTTGAAGACTTGGCCTTTGACGCTGTAACGGTGGCCCCTTATATGGGAAAAGATTCTGTAGAACCTTTTTTAGCGTTTGAAAATAAGCATACCATACTTTTAGGGCTTACCTCAAACAAAGGTGCTTTTGATTTTCAAACTAAAATTTTAGAGCAAGAACAACTATATAAGCAGGTGCTTAAAACCTCTACTACCTGGCATAACTCTCAAAACCTAATGTATGTGGTAGGAGCTACCAAAGCAACCTATCTTAAGCAGATACGTGCACTTGTACCCGATAGTTTTTTGCTTGTCCCTGGAGTGGGTGCTCAAGGAGGTAATTTGCAGGATGTTTGCAGTTATGGTATCAATGCAAATGTTGGGTTACTTATTAATTCTTCTCGTGGTATTATTTACGCTTCTTCTGGCCGAAATTTTGCAGAAACTGCAGCTAAGGCAGCACAAGATTTACAAGGACAAATGCAGCTTATTTTAGATGCAATGTAAAGACCAATTACAGACTGTTTTTGAGTTTTTAGAAACTCCAAAACGTATTGTGTCACTTGTACCCTCTCAAACAGAATTACTCATTGATTTAGGATTAAGAAAACAGCTTGTAGGTATTACCAAATTTTGCACCCATCCATCATTTCTTAAAAAGGAGAAGACCATTGTTGGTGGCACCAAAAAGGGTAATCTTGAGACTATAAAAGCCCTGCAACCAGACATAATAATAGGCAACAAGGAGGAAAATACCAAAGAAATAATAATGTCTTGTTCAAAAATAGCGCCTGTTTGGGTAAGTGATATTTACTCCATTAGTGACACTCTTGAAATGATTTTTGTGCTCGGCAGTATCTTTCAGAAAGAAACATATGCCTCTCAGATAATAAATACCATAACTAGCCAGCTTGATACCTTTAAGGATTTTATGGATAAAAGACCTTCAAAAAAAGTTGCATATCTGATATGGCAAAAGCCTTTTATGGTAGCGGGGAGGCATACCTTTATCAATGAATTATTAAAGGTTAATAAGTTTGAAAATATGGTAGCATCACCTATTTCAAGGTATCCAGAAATGGCTATCGAAGATCTTAAAAAGGCAGATCTTATTTTATTGTCGTCAGAGCCTTTTCCATTTTCAGAAAAACATGTAGAGACTCTAGGAAATATCACAAAAAAACAGGTGATGCTTGTAGATGGAACCTACTTTTCTTGGTATGGTTCTAGGTTGCAACACGCATTTAGGTATTTTAAAACCTTGCATTGATTTCCTTAAAACTACATTGTATTTGAGACTCTCTTAGGTATTTGGTAGAAGCGATATTTAAATTTTGTGATAAAAAAAAGGTCCTTTACTTGTGTAAAGGACCTTAAGTTTTAAGTAGTAACTAAATTACTTAATTACTTTCACACTCTTAGATGTACCGTTGATTGTAACGTTTACAAGGTATGCTCCAGCGTTTAGAGAACTCATGTCAAGTGATGGAGATACAACTCCTGGGTTCACATTCATTACAACTTTACCTAGTACGTCATATACAGTTACATTTTGAACTGCATCAGCAGTTTGGATGTTTAAAGTATTTACAACAGGATTTGGATATACACTAAAAACAGCAGCGTTAAAATCGTCAGCACCTAAAGAACCTTCAGCGAAAATAATATCGTCGATATATAACTCGTTGTTTGTGTCTATAGAGTAAAAATCAAGACCTCCTAAAATTGCATCTGTAGCGAATGGCTGTGGGTCATCGTTAACAGTATTTCCATTAATTGATATATGGAATGTTGGAGGGGCTGCGTCAAGATCAAATTGAATTGATATTGGAAACCATTCGTCTTCTGGATATTGTTCAGTCTCACCCGTAAGTTCATCTAAAAATACACCAGGATTGGTTGCTCCTTGGTTAAAGTATAAATTGCTTGAGTTAAATACTCCAGTACCACCTGCTCCAGCACCTTCGTTTTCTGTTTCTCCTTGGATGTTGAAGTACGCTCCTCTGTCTGCAGGGATATACGCTTGGAATTGAACATACCATTGTCCAGCATCTATGTTTTGTGTTAACATCATAACGTCCATAATTCCTGAATCATCAACATAAAGTGATTGTGTTCCAGATGATGAAAAATCATTAACAATGTCAATATCTTCTGCTGGGTTTGGTGATCCAGACCATACTCCCCATACATCAAGGTTTTGTGAACCCATATCTCCTAGGTCGTAGCTCTCTGCATCATCAGTGAATGCCTGTGCATTCGTGTTTAAGGTGATTGCGAAAGCTGCAATAGCTAAAATGTAAATTTTTTTCATAATTTTTAATTTAAATGTTTTTTAATTCTAGGCCAACAATGTATGAAATTTTATTGAATTCTTAACAAAATATTGCGACAACTTTTATCACGGATTATTAAATTTAGAGGTATTACAACCCTTTTTTAGCTTCAAAACTCATTTTTAATTAACTTTGTTCACACAAATCACAAAACCATAATGCAACAACAAAAACCTTATTGTCCAAAACACAAAGTACGGATTGTCACCGCTGCTTCTTTATTTGATGGTCATGATGCAGCAATAAACATCATGCGCCGTATCATACAATCTACCGGGGTTGAAGTAATCCATCTTGGACATGACAGAAGTGTTGAGCAGGTTGTCAATACAGCCATACAAGAAGACGCCAATGCCATTGCATTGACCTCTTACCAAGGAGGACACACAGAGTATTTCAAATACATGTATGATCTTTTAAAACAAAAGGGTGCGGGGCATATTAAAATATTTGGCGGCGGCGGCGGTGTTATACTTCCCAAAGAAATAGAAGCCTTAATGGCCTATGGGATTACTAGAATATACTCTCCTGATGATGGCAGAGCGATGGGTTTACAGGGCATGATTAATGATTTGGTGAAAACATCAGACTTTCCTGTTGGAGATAAGCTTAATGGCGAATTAGCACTTTTAGACGATAAAAACCCTGGAGCTATTGCTAGAATTATATCTTCGGCAGAGAATTTTCCTGAGGTAGCTAACCAAACTCTAGAGAAAATATATAAAAATAATAAGTCTTTAAATACACCTGTTCTAGGGATAACAGGTACTGGTGGTGCTGGTAAATCTTCTTTAGTTGATGAGCTGGTGAGAAGGTTTTTAATTGATTTCCCAGATAAAACCATCGGTCTTATTTCTGTAGACCCCTCAAAAAGAAAAACAGGTGGTGCACTTTTGGGTGATAGAATTAGAATGAATGCCATAAACTCACCCAGAGTATACATGCGTAGTCTAGCAACCCGTCAATCTAACCTTGCCTTATCAAAGTATGTAGCACAGACCATAGAGATTATCAAAGCCGCATCTTATGATTTAATTATTTTAGAAACCTCTGGTATTGGACAAAGTGACACAGAAATTATAGAGCATAGTGATGTTTCTTTGTATGTGATGACCCCCGAGTTTGGTGCGGCCACACAATTGGAGAAAATAGACATGCTAGATTTTGCAGATTTAGTTGCCATCAATAAATTTGATAAGCGCGGGGCCTTAGATGCACTTCGTGATGTAAAAAAGCAGTACATGCGCAACCACCAATTATGGGATACACCTCAAGATAACCTTCCTGTATTTGGCACCATTGCCTCTCAGTTCAATGATCCAGGCATGAATAAACTCTACGCAGCTATTATGGGTGAGTTAAAAGAAAAAACCAAAACAGATTTAACATCTTCTTTCCAGATTACAGCTGAAATGTCTGAAAAAATATATGTAATCCCACCGGCAAGAACTCGTTATTTGTCTGAGATTTCTGAAAGCAATAGGGCCTATGATAAAAAAGCCGCTCTACAAACTGAAGTTGCACAAAGACTCTACGGTATCTATAAAACTCTTGAATCTGTAACAGGCGTCCTCCCTGAGTTAGGAAAAATTGGTATTGTTTTAGATTTGGCTGAAGTTTCTGAAAAGAAAAAGGATTTAGTTGGTTTGCTTTTGGCAGAGTTTGACCGAGAAAAACTAAATTTAGATCCTTACAACTGGGAGGTTA
>CATEMS010000264.1 GCA_949507465.1 Flavobacteriaceae bacterium | reverse complement strand
TTCAGTTTTAAATGGAGTTTATATCAGATTTATTTTTTTTTCTAAAGCAGCGCAGAAAATTTTATTTAGTGCCCGTGATAATAGCAATATTATTAATAGGAGCGGTGCTAGTTTTTGGCAGTAACTCTATTGCGGCACCTTTTATATACAGCCTGTTCTAATGATAAAATATAAAGAACTAGATTTAGGTTACCGAGTTCTTCTTTTATTAAGTTCGTTGGCGATACTTAATATTCGTCAAGACTATATGCGTACAGACAAAAGTGTTTTACTTGTTTTAATCGCTATTCTTTTTATCGCCATATTTAATACTCATTTACCTTACTTAATCGGTTTATTATGGCGCAAGTTAGGTGACACGTTAAATGTGTTTATAAGCCCAATTATTTTGGTAGTTATTTATTTTTTGATTTTTGTCCCCATTTCTTTAATTTCTCGGTATTTTGCTAAGCAAAATCCATTTAAAAGTGATTCCAAACGAACATCCTTTTTATCGAATGAAAAGATGTTTGACGGAAATGATTTAAAAAATATGTGGTAATATAAATGAACAAGCTCATCCTTGGCATATCGGCGTTTTATCATAATTCCGCGGCCTCTATTATCTCTGATGGTGAAGTGATAGCTGCTGCCCAAGAAGAACGATTTACAAGAATAAAGAATGATCCTTCCTTCCCTGTAAATGCCATAAAATATTGTTTAAGAGAAGCGAAAATAAGCGCTTGTGACTTAGATATTGTCATTTTTTATGATAAACCTTTATTAAAGTTTGAGAGAATAATTGAAACTTATTTCTGGTATGCACCAATAGGCTTTTCTCAGTTTGTTCGAGCAATGCCTCAATGGCTTAATAATAAAATATTTATTAAAACGCGAATCAGACGTGAACTACGTAGTATCGATTCGAACAAGAGGCATAGTTATGAATTGCTCTTTTCCAATCATCATTTATCTCATGCTGCTAGTTGTTTTTACCCATCGTCTTTCTCAGAGGCTGCTATTCTAACTATAGATGGAGTTGGTGAATGGGCTACCACAACAATATGTAAAGGTTCAGGGAGTAGTATAACTTTACTCAGAGAAATTAATTTCCCTAATTCACTAGGACTTTTATATTCTTCCTTTACATATTATTTAGGCTTTAAAGTCAACTCTGGCGAGTACAAGATGATGGGTTTGGCTCCGTATGGTCAAAATGGAAGTGAACGAGTAATTTTTTTTGAAAAGTGTATTAGAGAAAGTCTTGTTACAATTCATGACGATGGTTCACTTTCTTTGAACCAGTTTTACTTCAAGTTCGCTACCAGTCTTAAAATGATCTCTGAGAAGAAATGGGAACAACTTTTTAAAGTTAGCCGCAGACTTCCGGAGTCTCAAATTAATCAGGTTCATTGCGATTTGGCTATGGCTATTCAAAATGTGACGGAAGAGATAGTCTTATTGATGGCAAAATACGCCAAGAAAATAACGGGTGCTCGATATTTATGTATTGCAGGTGGAGTTGGTCTAAACTGTGTAGCTAACGGAAAGCTTGAGGAGCACGGACTATTTGATGATATTTATATAGCACCTGCAAGTGGTGATGACGGGGGTGCTTTAGGAGCAGCATATACTGCTCATTTTATTTATCATAAGGCCTCTAGGCTACCAATCCACGAAACAGTCTCGCTTAAAGGGGCACTATTAGGGCCTCTCGTTGAAGAAATTGATATTATACGGGTTATAAAAAAGTACAATATCAAATTTGAACATTTTAATGATGAGGGAGCTTTAATTAAAGTTGTTGCAGATCATATAGAACAAGGTAACATTGTAGGCTGGGTTCAAGGTAGAATGGAATTTGGCCCAAGGGCTCTTGGTAACAGAAGTATTTTAGCTGACCCGAGAAAAAAAGATATGCAGAGTAAGCTCAATTTAAAGGTTAAAAACAGAGAGTCGTTTCGACCTTTTGCACCAGCTATTCTTGCGGAACGAGTAGAGGATTTTTTTGAATTCCAAGGAACCTCACCTTACATGTTAAAAACTAAACGTGTAGTAAAAGAGAAAAGAGTTTTGTTGCCGCCGAATTATAACATTTTAGAGCCCAAGGAAAAACTTCGTGTCAATAGGTCGGTTATTCCAGCTGTAACTCATGTTGATTTTTCAAGCAGAATTCAAACGGTTGATAAGGATGTTAATCCAAGATTTCATAAATTAATCACAGAATTTGACAACTTGACAGGTATCCCCATATTGGTAAATACATCATTTAATAAACGAGGGGAGCCCATAGTCTGTTCGGCTGAGGACGCATATAAATGCTTCATAAACACAGATATAGACTTCTTGGTTATAAATAACTTCATGCTCTTTAAAACTGATTGAAATACTTTTTATTTAAATAATTTATCTTTAGTTGGTTTGGAGAAAGATGAAAATGTTAAGGCTTTCATAATAACGAATGTAGACTTTCCCTTTTCAGATGAGTACAGTTTAGCGGGAGGAGGTCAATAGCTCAGATTTTCCAGTATTGACAGGTCCAATTTAAGGGAGGAGGTCATACCAATGGAAATCACTACTTTTAAATGTTACTAATTAAGGTGAGCCTTCAGCCTGATTTAAATCAAATTATACAGCTTCAAAAGGCTTTTTATTGCCGCGAAACTGTTGGTTCTCAAATTTTCCGATTTAATCATCGCAATAGTCCAACAATGT
>CATEMS010000263.1 GCA_949507465.1 Flavobacteriaceae bacterium | reverse complement strand
AGAAAGTTTTGATGATTTTCACAAACGATTTTGGGGTGCTAAAGATAGTATGGATAAACTTTGTGTTTTTGATATTGAAGATAATTATGCAAAGATTAAAAGATAAAAATCTTTATGTTTTCTAAATGGTTGTCATTTTTCAATCGTCATTTAGAAAAAAATAAATAACAAATGAAAAATATACTTTTTATAACAGACATTGGTTCCCCTTGGGGTGGTAGTGAAGAACTATGGAGCAAAAGTGCTATTATTTTAAAAAATGAAGGCTATAATGTACAGGCCTCTGTCGGTTGGTATGGGCAAATACATCTTAAAGTACATAATTTAACAAACCAAGGCATAAAAGTACATTTTAGAAAGAGTAAAATAAGAAGTCTATTACGCAAAGCTTATAATTATACACAAAACACCTTGCTTAAGCATATTAAGGCAGAAACAGTAAAGCATATTGATAAAACGAATCCGGATTTGATTGTCTTTTCTCAATCTCATGTATTTAGTGCTTGGGAATACATGTTGTATGCTAAAAAAAATAACATTCCGTACGTTGTAGTTACCCAATTAAACTCGGAGTTGTCTTGGGCTAATGATTCTAATTACAGGCAAATACAGAATGCATTTACAAATGCAGAGCAAAGCTTTTTTGTTTCCCAAGGCAATCTGGAGTTGCTAGAAACACAATTGGCATTTACACTACCTAATGCGAAAGTTATCTCAAATCCATTTAACATGCATACTGTGAAAGATATCAAGTGGCCACAAAAAGAAAAGCTCAATTTTGCTTATGTCGGTAGACTAGATTTTACCCACAAAGGCATAGATATCTTGCTAAAATCTTTTGCTACAGAAAAGTGGAAGGCAAGAGCCTTTTTGCTAAATATTTATGGTTCTGGCGATATTGATCTCACAAAAGAATTAGTAAACCATCTAGGATTGTCGGAGAAAGTGATTTTTCATGGACATATTAATAATATACATGAGATATGGGAACAGAACCATATTCTCGCATTAGCCTCACGCTATGAAGGCATGCCATTAGTGTTAATTGAGGCTATGTTTTGCAAAAGAACAGCCATAGTAAACGATGTTGCAGGCCATAGTGAGTTAATAGCAGATGGTGACAATGGTTTTGTAGTCCCAGCCGCACATTATAAATTATTCGCGCAACAATTAGAAATAGTTTGGAAAAATAAAGATAAGCTAGAAGCCTATGGTAAAGCTGCATTTGAGACTATTAATAAAGCTATTAGTGAGCTGCCTGAGAAAACGTTTTCTGATCTTATAAAAACAACTTTACTAAAATGAAACCTTTAGTATCGATAATTATACCAAATTATAATAGAGCACTTTTTATTGCGGACTGTATACAATCCGTATATGAGCAAAGTTACAGACCAATTGAACTTATTGTTGTTGATGATGGTTCTACGGATAATTCTATTCAAATCATTACAGATTGCCAGACTAAACTAAATAATAGCACTGATTTTAAACTCGTAATTTTACAACAAAAAAACAGTGGTGCTAACAGAGCGCGTAACTACGGCTTTGAACAATCAAAAGGGCGATATATACAATGGCTAGATTCTGATGATTTATTACTTCCTCATAAAATTTCATCTCAGATAAGTGCTTTTAGTGAAACTATAGATGTCGTTTATTCTCAAGCACAGTTTTTTAGTGAATTCCCAGAAAACTTATTGGATAAATATTGGGGAAGCATTCCAAAGGGTAATTCATCAGATTATTTTGAATTTCCTTGGCAAACGATGTGCGCATTATATAAAAAAACAATACTTGATCAATTTGGCGTTTGGCAAGAAGACTTAAGTCTTTCTGATGATTGGGAGTTCGCAATGCGTTATAAAATAAAATCTAGAGTTGAATTTTTAGATGAAATATCTTCCCTTTATAGAGACCATAAAGGTGCTCGAGTAGGAAACAATTTGTCCATACAAAAAATCAATAGCTTAACCTCTGTTTTAATGACCACATATGCTCTTAGTAAAGAAAATAATTTAATCGATAATTATTTAAAAAAGCGCTATTTCAGTAGGCTAACCTATTGTTTTATGCAGTCTGGAGCTTTAGGTTGTTATGACGATAAAATAAAAGTATGGAGAAAGTTAGTTGAAATAAATCGGTTAAAAGCAATCTTACTCATGCCCTTGATTTTTGCAGGAAAGTCTGTTTTTAAATTTTTTTTAAAGGTTTTTAAAAAAATAGCCGAGGGTTAATTAAAATTTAAATTTTTGTTAAAAATATATCAACAATTCTTAAGTTATAAAAACATCTTTTTCCCTGCTATTTTTATTTTAATAGCAGGTACATTAGGTGGTTTTTTAGCTTCCACTGCAATATTGGTACTAATTCTAATGTTTTCAAAGAAAAATGTTTTAGAGCTGTTGTTAGTACTACTAATATTCACTTTTTTTTTAGGAGATAGTTTAAATGGGCCATTTGTATTTGCACAAAATTTTAGATTTGCAATGGT
>CATEMS010000262.1 GCA_949507465.1 Flavobacteriaceae bacterium | reverse complement strand
CGCGCACAGGATTTCTTCGTAGATCTAAATAACGGTATTTCATGCGCAGATCTTCTCCTCCGTCTGTGACATCCTCAATGGTAAAAGGAGGAGTGAGTGAGGTGTTAAGGATGGTTACCTTAGAAACTAAAATTTCTATGTCCCCAGTTGGCATGTTTGGGTTTTTAGACTCCCGTTCAATAACAGTTCCAGATATTTGTATAACAAACTCACGGCCAAGACTTTGTGCCTGTTCCATGATTGTCTTTTGCGTTCTCTGGGCATCAAAAATAAGTTGTGTAATCCCGTAGCGATCACGCAAATCAACCCAAACCATAAACCCTTTGTCTCGTGTTTTTTGTACCCAACCACAGAGGGTTACTTCTTGTCCTATGTCTTGGGCCCTTAATTGACCATTTGTGTGTGTTCTGTACATGGGCATGCGTGTATTTTTTCTTTCTTAAAAAGGAGTATGCAAATTTAAGAAGTTCTGTGATAACGACCTTCTTTTTAAGGTATTTATACCCTATGATTGAAATTTACTTACTTTTCTTTGCTTCATAAAACCAACTATTTTCATTTTCAGGATCGTAGCAAAATAGAAAAGAATAGGTACAATAATTAATGTCAAAAATGTTGCAATAATCAAACCATAAATAACCGTCCAGGCCAAAGGCCCCCAGAAAATTACGTTATCTCCCCCCATGTAGATATTCGCGTCAAAGTCACTAAAAAGGGTGAAAAAATTAATATTCAATCCAATGGCCAGAGGTATAAGCCCCAGGATAGTGGTAATTGCTGTTAATAACACTGGACGTAATCTTGCTTTACCAGCCTGTATGATGCTGTTGCGTAAATCTTCTTTTTCTAGATATTGATTTGCATCTAAATCTAGAGCGTTTTTCTTTCTATCTATAAGTAATTGGGCATAATCTAGCAGTACAACACCGTTGTTTACCACAATTCCTGCCAAGGAAATAATTCCCATCATGGTCATGATAATTACAAACGGCGCTCCAGAGATAACAATACCTCCAAATACACCAATAAAACTTAAGAAAATGGCAATCATAATAATAAATGGCTTAGAGACAGAATTAAATTGAAAAATTAAAATCAAAAAGATCAATCCTAGACCACTAAAGAAGGCTCCCATTAAAAAGGCTTGTTCTTTATTTTGTTTTTCTAGTTGTCCTGTGTAATCAATTTTCACACTATCTGGTATGCCCTCTATGTTTAGCATTTCATTTTTTACCTGTGCCACTGCAGCACCAGCATCTGTATATCCCGGAGATAAGGCCGAATACAAGGTTACAATTCTCTTAGATTGTTTGTGTTTTATGGCACTAAATCCAGAGTTGTTTTTTTGTGAAGCAACTGTTGATACAGGGATTTCACGAAGTTTTCCGGTATTGGTTCTAAAGGTGATGGACTGATTAAATAGCGCACTTGAGTTGTAACGGCTCGCTTTGTTAAAACGCACATAAATATCATAATCTTCTCCATCTTGTTTGTACACACCGGCCTTCGCGCCAAATAAGGAGTTGCGTAATTGTTGCCCAATTTGCCCCGCACTGACTCCTAGCTCACCTGCCTTTTCTCTATCAATGAGTACCTGCATTGCTGGTTTGTCTTTATTGACATCTATTTTCAACTCATCTATGGCAGCTATATTTTTGGTATTTAAATATGCGCGCATTTTTTCAGCCGCTGTGATAAGCTCATTGTAATTATTGCCAGAGAGTTCAATGTTTACTGGTGCTCCTTGTGGAGGCCCATTTGAGTCTTTCTCTACAGAGATGATAATTCCTGGATAAATACCCTTTAAATCTTCCTGAACTTTTTTACGTAATATCTCACTGTCCTCTCCTCGGCGGTATTTATACTCCCTCATGGAGGCTGTTATTTTTCCTCTATGAGGCATTTCTGCTGCAGACCCTCCATCTGTTTGAGGGTTTCCTGCACCTTCTCCTACCTGAGACACAGCACTTTCTACTAAAAAGTTAAAGTTTCCATCCGTATACCGCTCATTGTTTATGGTGTTGTATACCCGTTTTTCAATTTCTTTAGTGATTGCATTTGTTTTTTCTATGGTAGTTCCTTGGGGGTACTCTAGATACACAATAATTTGATTGGGCGTGTTGTCTGGGAAAAACTCAATTTTTGTTCTTTGTGTTGAAACTGAGATTCCAAATGCCGCAAAAGCTCCAAAGAGTAAGACAAAAGTAAAGGCTACTATAAGATAGGGTCTTGCTCCTTTAAAGGCAATTCTAAGATTGTTTTTATACCAATTCTCTAACCTGTTAAGTACTTTGGTCTGAAAAGCATTTGCAAGTTTGCGTAGTATCAATCTGTAGGCCCATAACATTACTGCAGTGAAAATCATTAGGCTTCCCAGACCGCTGTAGGTGTCCCCAAAAAACATAATAAATCCACCAATACCAATCATTATGGCTGAAATAATAATGATATTTTTTAAAGGCATGTCTTTATCCTCTGTGGTCATAAATTGGGACACCAGTACAGAATTAAAGAAGATAGCAACAAACAATGACGACCCAAGCACTACAGATAAAGTAATGGGAAAATAAATCATAAACTGCCCCATTAGTCCTGGCCATAGACCTAGGGGGATGAATGCAGCTACAGTTGTTGCTGTAGAAATAATGATAGGAAATGCAATTTCTCCAATTCCTTTTTTGGCTGCATCTACACGACTCAACCCTTCCTCATCCATTAATCTATATACGTTTTCTACCACCACAATACCGTTATCAACCAACATCCCAAGGCCCATTATGAGTCCAAAAAGGATCATGGTATTTAGGGTGTATCCCATCCAGCCTAAAATCATTAAAGACATAAACATAGACATGGGTATGGCAAACCCAACAAAAAGCGCGTTTTTAAATCCCAGAAAAAACATCAAAACGGTGACCACTAGTATGATTCCGAAAATAATATTATTCACCAAGTCGTCTACTTGCCCAATGGTTTTTGAGGATTGGTCATTGGTTATGTTTATTTTAAGGTTTGAGGGAAAGACATTGGCTTTTGTTTGAGCCACAATTTGTTCAATCTTCTCTGCCGCAGCAACCATGTTTTTTCCAGATCGCTTTTTAACATCCAGCATGACAACTGGG
>CATEMS010000261.1 GCA_949507465.1 Flavobacteriaceae bacterium | reverse complement strand
AACTTAACATCCTTCCACACATTGATGCAAATATCAAGTAAATACCCTTCTTGTTTTTGAGACAACTTAAACTTACTTACTATTTTTAATAGTTCTCTTAGATGGCCAGATTCCTTTCCTGGTATAGACCTGATGATCTTGAGTATATGTGCTGCTAATCTTTTATCATCTTTATTTAAAACACGTGCCAATAACCAAGCAGCTCTCCACGAATAATCTTTCTCATTGCCAAGAGCCAAAGCCACAATACTCTTAAAATTGGAGGGGTCTGAATTAAAAAATCTATTGATCTCTTGGTTATCAATACTACTCCAACATCTATTATTTTTAAATTTTTTTAATACATCTACAGACATACCCTATAAGGTCATTAAAATTTTGAAATTGACAGTAACAGCATTGTATGATTCAACACACCACGATGCTACTTAGAGCGATGCTAATTAAAGGGCCAGCACCTTTTTGTAAATCTGTGGCCCAAGCTCAAATCTAGCAGGCAACAATGCTGTTTTTAAAAGGCTCACTTTTTCTTGCATATCATTAGCTTTATAAACCAAGGCGCTATGAAGTAAGGCCATTGGCTCGTTTGTTTTACCATCTACATGATTTGTAATGGTTGACAGCGCCTGCTGCTTTTGGTTCAAAGCTAGTTGGGCTAATGCCAACAAGTGATAAGACTGCGGGATCGCTCTGTTATCTACCTCTTGTTTGGCCAATTGTAATGCCCTTTGAGGATCAATATCAACCAAAGCCATTATTTTATGAGTGTTGTACATTTCACCATATAAAGGGTTGTTTGCCAGGGTAAAAAATTGCTGCACATGCTCCTTGCTTTGTTTGGAATTGCCTTGATAACTAGCCATTTCAGCCTTTATTAAATAATACTCTGGTACCCTATGATGTTTTAACAAATGGTCAATAATAACACCGGCTTGGGTTGTATTGTCTTCTTTGGAATATAAAATCCAAGCAATCCCTTTTTTTGCATAGTGATGGTCTGCTTGTAAGGCAAGTGTTTTTAGATAATGATCATAGGACTTTTTAATGGCTCCTTGGTGGCCATAAAAAGTTGCAATATTTGAATTGGCCCAAATTTGCAATGCAAGGTTATTTCTAGAATCAGCAATGGCCAAGGCTTTTTCCATATACCCAATAGCTGCAGATACATCACCCTTATGATCACTCCATTTAGAAATTCTTATTAGGTAATCAAACTGATTTATATTTTCTAATGTTTTTAATAATTGTTCTGCTTTTAAGTAAGCACCTACCTCTAGATAACAATCAAACAACAAAAGCTCTGTAGCATGTTTGTTTGAAATACCTGCATAACTCTCCTCCAACAATGCAATCGCGTCTTTAAAACGATGCTGAGAAATATAATTCTTTGCCAATGCTCTCTTATAACCGTCCTGAATTTTTACAGAAGAAACAGTAATGGCTTTTTTGTATACCGTTTCTGCATCTTTTAGGTATTGTATGTCTCCGCTGGTTTCAAAAAGTTTGGAATAGGCTCCAGCAAGAGGCCCCATGTCACCAACTCCAGTAGAATCTGCACCCAGCCTTTTGGACCAAAATTCTTTTTCTTGCCAGGCCTCTGTGTAAGATTTTATTGGGTTTTCCTCCAAGAAAGCGGTGTAATCTTTTGGATTTGTCTCAAATCTAATATCTGTATCACCCCGACCATCACAGGCCAATAACAAAAGGCTAACACAAATACATGCAAATATGTTTTTCATGGTTAAAAAATCAAAGGTGCAACCAGTACTACATGTTAATTCATCATTACGGGCGCCTCCAAATATGGAAATTCACCATAGGTTCTTGTGCCTTTAGATACGTTATCTGATATAAGCAAAGGGCTGTCATTCTCTCCATTGAACCTTGTGCCATCCTCTCCCCCAAAGATGAGTGTAAGAGAGATATCTATAACATCATCTTCTAAGGCTCTTCCAGTGAGGGCCAACCCTGTAGCAGCATCATAATATACCGTTTGACCAACAGGAGCAACTTGAAGGGCGTCAAAATTTGCCAGTAGTGTGGTAAAACCAGCGGCGTCAAGTCCAAGAATATTGGTTTGATAATTAACTGTTTCTGGGTCAAGTCCTAAAGCCACAGCATATACATCATGATAGGCCTCTAATTGGTTTTGAAAAGCTACTTGAAACAATTGTGTTTGCCCATCTTGGCTTTGCAAAGTTGCTCTTAGAGAAGGAGGTACCTTATTGTACAAATTCTTTACAGCGTCAGAGGCGCTAAAAACAGTATTGATAGCTGGGCGTCCCATACTGTCTTGTTGGTCATAAGTTCCAGAGAAATCTAAATTACCCTCACAAGGCTCACAAGATCCTCCGCAATCAATACCAGTCTCATCTGCGTTTAGAATACCATCATCACAAGTAGCATCATTTAGTATATTTCCGTTATCGTCATCATCTACACATTGGACAAATGCCAAAGAAGTAAAAAGGGCAATGACTAATAAATTTATTTTATATGTTTTCATACACAGTGTATTAATGTAATATAATTATTGTTTTCTGCTTGTGGTTAACCAAATATTGTAGGCATCGGGTACAGATCCCACTGGCAAATATCCTTGAGCTACTGCTACATGGGTAGGTGCCGTACCAAGCATAGAATTTGGCACCTCTACCACAATGGCCAATACATTTAAATCTTCAAAGAAATCACTGGCATCCTCTGGGGGTAAAAAACCCTCTGGAGCAACTGCTCCACTACTTACCAAATTGTACCTATTAAAATCAAAATAAAAGGGATCACGCCTTGGACCAGCATATACCTGCATTCCATTGTTTGAGGTTGTTTCTACCGAATCTATGTCTGACACTTTTACTACAGTTGTTGTAGCGGTGGTAACAATGCTGGTTTGAGCACCCGTCTGTAGAGGCGCTACAGGACCAAAGAAATACATAGAATCACCTCTTTTTACTGCTTGAATTACTAAATCTTCAACAAAGTCTCCGGTGTTGTCTATATTAAAGGTCACCACAATGTCTTTGTCAAAAGCTGCATTGCTTGTTTGTTCCATAGGAGCCAGAGGCCCTTGCAAGGTAGCCACCAAAACAGTGTGGTCTGGACTATTCCCCTCAAAGGCAAAGAAGTCTGCAATATCTGCAGAAGTTGCAGCTACATTTGGAGCATCTATATGATCTGAAGAAATCAAAAACATAGAGAAACAGGTAATCACTAGTGCTCCTAAAACAGAAAATAGTTTTGTTTTTTTCATAAGGGATGTAGTTTTTAAAAAATTATATTGTTTTCTTTACCCAAAGAGTGACAAATGTACACCCACTAGTTTTAATAAAAAAGATACTTTTTAGTAAAAGTACATATGATATTT
>CATEMS010000260.1 GCA_949507465.1 Flavobacteriaceae bacterium | reverse complement strand
TGGGACGTATAATGGTAATGCCTTACCATCGAGTGATTACTGGTTTAGGGTAGAGTACACAGAACAAGGGGTACAAAAAGAAATTAAAGGACATTTTAGCTTGAAGAGATAAAAATAGATGATAATAAAAACTATGAATTTTAAAAAAACCTACGTTGTTTTACTTTTACTAGTAACCCAATTTTCTTTTTCACAGGATGGTATTCCTGTTTATCATGATTACTTGAGTGATAATTTGTATTTACTGCATCCGTCTATGGCGGGAGCAGCATCTCACAATCAGGTAAGATTAACTGCACGTCAACAATGGTTTGGCGAACTGGAGGCTCCAAATTTACAAACAGTGAGCTTTAATGCAAGGCTGGGCGAGAAATCTGGTTTTGGCGCCATTGTGTATAATGATAAAAATGGTTTTCATTCACAATCTGGTGGTTATATTACCTATGCATACCACTTAATGTTTTCTAGAACACCTACAGATTTAAATCAATTGTCATTTGGATTGAGTGCTGGATTTTCTCAATCTAATTTAGATGAAAGCACCTTTTTACTTTCATACCCCACAAACGATAGTTTTGATCCCGCAATTTTTGGAGGAACTCAATCTGCATCCTATTTCAATATAGATGCAAGTTTATCTTATAACTTTTTAAATTTCTCTTCTCACGTTACTGTTAAAAATTTAATACTACAAAACCGAGATCTTTATGATCCAAGAAATGAGTCTAATAACCAGCGCAGGTATTTAGTGTCTGCTGGATACGCCATTGGGAGTTACGGCTCAGATTGGAGTTATGAACCTTCTGTTTTATTTCAATACTCTGAGGGAACCGCAGAGAGTTCAGTAGATGTGAATTTTAAAATATTTAGAAGCATGGATTTTGGAAAAATCTGGGCAGCATTATCCTACAGAAGATCTTTGGATGGTGCAGAATATCTTCAGGGAGGGGTTATTGACTCCCAACAACAACAATTAATTACACCTGTATTAGGGGTTAATTATAATAATTTCTTGTTTGCATACACCTATGGCCTGCAAATGGGTGATGTGCAGTTTAACAATGGTGGTGGATTTCATCAAATTACACTGGGGTATGATTTCTTAGGAAATAGACCAGAGCCTTATGACTGTAATTGCCCAGCAATAAACTAAGTAAAAAGCCTGCTATAAAGCAGGCTTTTTACTTGGTTGTTTGTGTCAAAAATGTCTTTGATTTAAAAACTTTTTTCTGTAATAATAATACTCTCTTGGTAGGGTTCTAGTAAGAATTTAAGTGTGGCACTATTTGAGTTTGTATAAAACTCGAGTTTTGGCTTTGATACCCTTGTACTTAATAGATCCTTAGAATCTAAAACAAGTTGTGTCTGTTTTGCTACTGCTAGACCACTGTCTATTATTTGTATGTTATTGGGCAAGAGTTTTTTAAGTTGCTTGATTAGGTATGGATAATGGCTACAGCCCAACACTAAATGATCTATATTAGCAGCCAACATAGGTTCTAGATACTTTTCAAGCAGGGTTGTGGTTTGTGGTAAGTCCATTTCTCCATTTTCTACAAGGGGCACTAATCCTTCTCCTACAACCTCAGTAATGTTAATTTCTAATGCTAGTGCTTTTGAGGTCTCGTGAAATAATTGACTACTTAAGG
>CATEMS010000259.1 GCA_949507465.1 Flavobacteriaceae bacterium | reverse complement strand
GAGAGGGTCTCCATTTTGTGTATTTATTGCTTGGTTTTTTTGCAGCAGCACTTTTTGTCGGAACGTTGCTTGTAGGTGCTCCGTGGATTGGTCTTTTAGTAGGGCTTATAGCCACGGGCATCTTTCTTAAAAATAAAAAACAAAAGCAAAAGCCCTCCGGTTTTAAATATGCAACCATTGCCATTGCGTGTATTAGTTTTGCTTTTTCTGTGAGTTATATATTTAACAATGTTTTTGAACAGCGACACAGAGATAGATTTAATATTGTACTTGGTAAAGAGATAGACACCAAAGGAATTGGCTACAACACCAACCAAAGTGAAATTGCTATAGGGAGTGGGGGATGGTTTGGTAAAGGTTGGACTCAGGGCACTCAAACCAAGGGTAATTTTGTTCCAGAACAGCATACAGATTATATATTTAGTACCGTCGGAGAAGAATGGGGTTTTATGGGTAGTCTAGGGGTGGTGATTTTATTTATCTTTTTGATAATTCGAGTCCTTATGCTGGCAGAGAAGCAAAAGAGCCAATTTGCGCGTATATATGGTTATAGTGTCGGGGCGATTCTTTTCTTTCACTTTTTTATAAATATAGGAATGGTAACTGGATTATTTCCCACCGTAGGGATTCCGCTACCTTTCTTTAGCTATGGAGGGTCTAGTTTGTGGGGTTTTACTGTGTTGCTATTTATTTTTGTAAGGCTTGACGCTTCAAATTATTACTTTGGTAAAGAATATTAATTTTTCACATCTAGGGCATCTCTAAGGGCATTGCCCACCAACATAAATGCTGTTACTAAACTCATAATAGCTAGCCCTGGGATGATTGCCAAATAAGGCTTACCCAATACAATATAACTGTAATGATCTTTAATTATACCTCCCCAGCTAGGCATTGGAGGTTGTGCTCCGATCCCCAAAAAACTAAGCCCACTTTCTATAAGGATTGCACCTGCAAAATTTGCAGCACTAATGATAATCACGGGCGCCATAATATTAGGTAATATGTGCTTTGTTATTATTCTATAATCTGTAAAACCTAGTGCTCTGGCAGCTGTTACGTATTGTTTTTGTTTGACACTCTTTACCTGCCCTCTTACTACTCGTGCAACCTCAACCCACATGGTTAAACCCACGGCTATAAAAACTTGCCAGAACCCTTTACCAAGTGCCAAGGTTATAGCTATAACCAACAAAAGAGTTGGAATTGACCATGTTACATTGATAATCCACATTATGACAGCATCTATTTTTCCGCCGAAATAACCAGCAATAGCACCCAATGAAATACCAATTAGTAAGGATATAAAAACCGCAACAAAACCAATGGCTAAGGAAATACGTATGCCAATTAACATTCTACTGAGTAAATCTCGGCCGTATTTATCTGTGCCTAACAAAAAGGTTTGCTCTTTAATATACTTAGCTGGAATCTGGTTTGATTGGGTAAGATTTGGAAACTGATCTAGCAGAAATTCTTTTGTCAGTCCAGAGCCATCCTCGGTATATTGTGAGATAGATATACCATCTTTCAAAATACGGTAATCCCCTATTGGAATTTCTGTGGTCGCATTTTTCCTGCCAAAGAAAAAAGTATAGAGGTTATTTTCTGGGGTTAACTCAGCAGGCAACACAAGCATTTTAACAGTAAACCCTGGTGGCTTAGAATGAATAGATAAATGCATTTGGTTTGCATTTTCACTATTATCTGGTGTCAAGCCGTAAGCAAAAATTGCCACTAATACAGCCAGGGTTAAAAAAGCAACACTTAGTATTCCCCAAAAGTTAGTACAAAACTTTTGAAAGGCTAATTGTGATAATGATGTCGCTTTTTTCACAAAGTAAATGTAGCGAATCTTTGACAATATTAAGTCAGAAAAAACCTGCTAGGATCTATTGGTTATAGCAGGTTTAAAGATTAGAATCGATTCTTAATTCTTTAATGTTGATGTGTTTCCATTTTTCATGTTGGCGAGCTTTAGGTCTTGTAAAACACTAATGGCCTCCTCAAGGTACACATCCTTTGTCAGGTTTTTATGCCATCTTTTGCGTTTTTCAACTAGTGTAGTGTCTTCGCGCATTAAAACAAGCTCTTTAGGCAGTGAACGATAACTTAACATATTGTCATAGGTATCTAAAGAGTCAAATTTCTTTACAGCCTCTTTGTTTTGATCTATTTGTTTGCTGTAGCTCGTTAAATTAAGTGTTACATCCATCTGGTCACGACGCTCCTTGATGTAAAGTGCATTTTCTTGGATGAGTTTTAATTGATTGTTTTGAGCAATGCGCCTGTTGCTTTTGTCTATGGTTGCCTTGTAGTCTATAAAACCTTCCCAAGGTTGATAGCTGGCTGGGCTTATTTTATCGTAGGGCAATGGGTTGTCATAATCTCTCTCTCCAACGTCAAAATAACTGTACCTATCTGGCATTACCACATCACTTTTAACTCCTTCTAACTGTGTGGAACCTCCATTGACTCTATAAAACTTCTGTGTAGTTAACTTTAAAGCACCCATGTCTCCTTGGTCATTTTTACGCAACCATCTGTTTAAATCAACTACATTTTGAACCGTCCCTTTTCCATAGGTTTGCTTGCTTCCAATGACAATAGCTCTTTTGTAATCCTGCATGGCTGCTGCCAATATTTCTGAAGCAGAAGCAGAGAGTTCGTTAACTAAAATAACCAGAGGACCATCCCAAACTATTGTAGAATCCTCATCCTCTAACACATCTTTTGTACCATCACTACTTGCAACTTGCACAACAGGCCCTTTCTTGATAAATAGCCCTGCTATGTCTACTGCTGTTCTTAGAGAGCCACCACCATTATTTCTTAAATCTAGAACCAAGCCTTCTATCCCCTCTTGTTTTAGTGCAAGGAGTTCCTTTTCAATATCTGTAGCCGCATTGCGCTCCTTATAATTTTGCATGTTAAAATAAAATGCAGGCAAATTAATCAAACCAAAGGTGTTTTCTTGCTTGTTAATTAGAGTTGATTTTGCATAGGTCTCCTCTAGTTCTACTACATCACGTGTAATTATTTCTTCTCGTATAGATCCATCTACTCCCTTTACGGTAAGTATCACCTTTGAACCCTTTGGGCCCTTGATCAATTTTACAGCATCATCAATTCTCATCCCAACAATACTCACTGGCTCAAGTTCATCTTCTTGCCTAACTTTCAATAAAATATCTCCTACCTCAATGTGTTCGCCACGCCAAGCAGGACCACCACTAATAACCTCCATGACGTTTATATAATCTTTCTTTTTCTGGAGTCTAGCGCCAACACCTTCAAGTTTTCCAGACATGCGTTGGTCAAACCTATCTTTATCTGGAGGAGCCATGTAGTTGGTATGAGGGTCAAACTGTTCTACAATGGTGGTCAGAAAAATCGCAAAATAATCTTTCCGTTGCAAATCATCTGTAAAATCGTAATATTCCTCAAGGTTTGTTTGGGTAGAGGCTCTAGACTTTTCCTCTAATTCTTTGTCTGTAAGGCCTTCATTAACAGTAGCAATATATTTTTTGGATTGACTTGCAGCCTCCGCCTTTCTTTGCTCTGCGCTTTGTTTTTCTTCCAAAAAATCATAATATGTGGAGATGGTTGAAAATTTCAATTGTCTTCTCCAACGGGCCTGCAACTCTTTCTTGGTTTCATCATATCCCAAGGCGTCGTAATCTACATTGATTGCTTCATCCTTTGTGTAGTCAAAAGGCGTGCTCAGTGCATTTTGGTATAATGTTTTTGACTCCTCCATTCGCAGGGTTAAACGATTGTAAACCAAATTAAAAAAAGATAAATCCTTCATTTTTAATTGATCGTCAATCTGTAGCTTGTACTGCTCAAATTCCAGAATATCTTGCTTTAAAAAATAACGTTTGATAGGGTCTAATCCATCAATAAAGTTAGTAAACACTGCCTCAGAAAAGGCATCATCTATAGATGGTGAAGCATAATGCCATTTTTCAAGAACATAGGTTACCAAATCTATTAAAAGTTTGTCCTTTTCTGGATTATCAAAGTTTTTGGTTGTAAAGCTACAAGAGGCCGCTGCTACAAAAACAGCCAACAAGAGTACTTTAAAATTCTTTTTCAACAATTGCATATACTATCTTATTTTGTCAGGTTAAAAATAAATAAAAAACCATGCCAAGCCTCTTTATAATTCCTATTTTTTTGTTAATACATGACTAAAAATTCTTATTTTTCTCAATTGTTAAACATACGATTAATAACTGTATTTTTGTAGGATAAACAATGTACCAATGAAGCCAAAAAAACCATTAATTTTAGTGACTAATGACGATGGTATTACCGCTCCAGGTATTAGGGCACTTATTGAAATAGCTACTGATTTTGGAGATGTTGTAGTGGTAGCACCAGACGCACCTCAAAGTGCAATGGGACACGCTATTACCATTAACGATACCATTTACTGTAATCGTATAGGTGTTGAAAAAAATACGCCTCAAAAAGAATATAGTTGTAGTGGCACACCTGTAGATTGTGTGAAAATTGCTATCAATGAGTTACTAGATAGAAAACCAGACATCTGTCTAAGCGGTATAAACCATGGAAGTAATTCTTCTATTAATGTAATTTACAGTGGGACAATGAGCGCAGCTGTTGAGGCG
>CATEMS010000258.1 GCA_949507465.1 Flavobacteriaceae bacterium | reverse complement strand
TTAAAAACGGGATTTTTTTATCTTTTTTACTGTAGTTTGATACCACAGCAGCATCCTGTGTCTGCTCGTATTTGCTGCCAAATTGTTTTCCCACTAGGTTTTTGGCAAGTATGACGTGAATGGGCTCAAAAGTGTATTGATTGTAGGTAGCAACTACCACATAATCAATCTTTGCTCCGACAGTTAGTGCTGTGTTGGATGGTAATGTCCAGGGAGTTGTTGTCCAGGCAAGAAAATGCAGGTGGTCAAACTTCTTTAAAAAATCAGGGAGGGTATCCTCTAAGGCTTTAAACTGAGCCACTACTGTGGTGTCTGTCACATCTTGGTAGGTTCCAGGCTGGTTTAACTCATGGCTACTCAGGCCAGTTCCAGCCTTTGGAGAATAAGGCTGAATGGTATACCCTTTATACAATAAGTCTTTATTGTATATCTGTTTTAAAAGCCACCACACACTCTCCATGTATTTTGACTTGTAGGTAACATATGGGTCTTGCATGTCTACCCAATATCCATACCCTTCGGTTACTTTGTTCCAGACATCTGTATATTTCATCACTGCTTTTCTACAAGCAGTGTTATAATCTTCCACAGAAATTTTTGTCCCAATATCCTCTTTGGTGATTCCAAGTTGTTTCTCAACGCCAAGCTCTATAGGCAACCCGTGGGTGTCCCAACCTGCTTTTCGATCTACCTTAAAGCCTTTTTGGGTTTTATAACGGCAAAATATGTCCTTAATGGCTCGAGCCATTACGTGATGTATACCTGGCAACCCATTTGCAGATGGAGGCCCTTCAAAAAACACAAAAGGTGTCGCTGACTCTCGGATGGAAATACTTTGCTCGAAAATGTGTTCTTCTTTCCAGAAATCAAGTATTTCTTCTCCAAGCTTGGGAAGATCTAAGCCTTTATATTCTTTAAATTTTGTACTCATCTTACAAGGTTGCTATGGCTAAAGATTAAGTTTCCAAAAAAGGAATCTTGTTGGTATGTCTTTACGATGGTTTAAGGCTGCAAACTTAATCAATTTTAACTAAAAAATAAATGGATACTGTTATCAAGAGACATCTATAATTAAGAGGTATTACTCAAAACTATAAAAATAAGTTTTTTGGGGTTTTTATATTTAAATTCAAAAAAATGATCCTTAAAATAATTTTCTCAGGCTTAAAAAAGAGCCTATTTTTGTGATGCATAAAATCTATATTTCATGAATATATTAGTCTTAGGATCTGGTGGTAGAGAACATACTTTTGCCTATCAATTGGCAAAAAGTGAACGTTGTAAAAATCTTTTTGTTGCCCCTGGAAATGCAGGCACTGCTGCTATTGCAACAAATATCAGCCTCTGTGTCACAGATTTCAAAGCCATAGAACAATGCGTGTTAAACAATGCCATTGATATGGTAGTTGTAGGTCCAGAAGATCCTCTAGTGCAAGGTATTGTAGATTATTTTGCTGCTACACCTGGTTTACAAAAGGTGCAAATTATTGGTCCCTCAAAAAAAGGAGCTTTACTAGAGGGCAGTAAACAGCGCGCAAAAGAATTTATGATGGCCCATAACATCCCAACGGCAGGGTATGCAAGTTTTACTGCTCAGACATTAGATCAGGGAAAACAGTTTTTAGAAACGCTGAAGGCGCCCTACGTGTTAAAAGCTGACGGGCTTGCGGCAGGAAAAGGGGTGTTAATCATCCAAGATTTAAATGAGGCTAAACTGGCCTTAGCAGAGATGCTGGGTGGGCAATTTGGTACCGCTAGCAACAGGGTTGTCATTGAAGAATTCTTGGACGGGATAGAACTAAGTGTTTTTGTGCTCACAGATGGTAAAAACTATAAAATATTACCCACTGCAAAAGACTACAAACGCATCGGTGAGGGAGATACAGGGTTAAACACAGGTGGTATGGGAGCTATTTCTCCAGTACCATTTGCAGATGATGCTTTGATGCAAAAAATTGAACAGCGCATTGTGATCCCTACTGTAGAGGGCTTACACAAAGAAAAGATAGACTACAAAGGTTTTCTATTTATTGGTCTGATCAAAGTAGGTGATGACCCCTTTGTAATTGAATACAACGTACGTATGGGAGATCCAGAAACTGAGGTGGTATTGCCAAGAATAAAAACAGATTTGGTTGCTGTATTGGAGGCTACCTATGGGCAACATCTTCATACATTAGATTTTGAACTAGACCCTAGAGCTGCAGCAACTGTTATGCTGGTCTCTGGCGGCTACCCAGAGGCTTATGAAAAAGGAGCTATAATCTCAGGTATTGATACTGTTTCCAGCTCTATATTATTTCATGCAGGAACAGCGATAAACAATGGGTCTGTTGTCACTAATGGAGGCCGTGTTATAGCCGTTACTTCAATGGATGAAGACTACAAAAAAGCCATAAAAAAATCCTATCAAAACATAGAAAAACTATCTTTTAACAGGATGAATTATAGAACCGATATTGGTTTTGATTTACACTAAATAACTTGAGGTATTAGCTATCTCCACCAAGATAGGAGTGTGATGTAGAGGTGGTATCTTCCTCATTGTTATCATTGAATTTCTTTAACTGAATCATCCAGTATACAAATGCAATACCCCCAATTAGCATAAACAACCAGTTCATGATATTTGCTGCTGTCCAGTTTTCTAATTCCAGGGCTCTTAATACATTAAAAGGAACAAATAAAACTTCCTCTGTAAACTCTTGAATTGCGTAGAAAATATCTCTTAAAGCCATATCTTTAAATTTATTTTACAAAAGTATACAATACCCTATATGCTCACAAGTTTTTTCGGTAAATCTAAACCCATAAATTACATACTTCTGAGTATCGCCATCATAGTTGGGTATTTTTCTAAACTTCTAACAGGCCAAGAGCTTTGGTTGGGCGAAGGTTTTTTTACTACAATTGGCACTCGTGGAGTTGTTGTTTTTTTAATGGTATTTGCGGTATTATTATTGGATTTCATCATCAGAAAGAATACGGTCACAAAAAATAACACCTTTGCCATCTTACTATTTGTACTTTTTGTGTTGCTAGTGCCAGAGGTTTACAATTCTCCAAAACTCATTTTGGCCAATATCTTCGTTTTATTGGCTACAAGAAGAATACTGAGTTTAACAACAGAAAAAAATACAGTGAAAAAAATATTTGATGCTACAATGTACATCACCTTTGCCTCTTTTTGCTATGGTTGGTCCCTTCTGTTTTTTTTGGTGTTGTACCCCGCAATTATTAGTAACACTAAATTTAAAGTAACCTATGTTTTGATTCCTATTGTTGGGTTTTTAGGCATCATTAGTAGTGCCGTAGCGTATCAAATTTTGGTAGCAGATTCTCTCTCATGGCTAAGTCATTGGATCCCGATCAGAGATGTTGACCTGAGCGCTTATCAAGATAGTGGGCTATTTATACCTACTGCTATATTGCTTGCCTTGGTACTTTGGATGGGGGGCAGCAGACTTACTAAACTTGCATCCTTGTCAAAAAAAGAAAGACCCGCTGCCATTACCATTTTACTTCTTACCATTGTTAGTGTGGGTATTATATCAATCAAGGCACAAAAAAACGGTAGTGAATTATTCTTTCTTTTTGCTCCTTTAGCAGCCATTACCTCAAATTATGTAGAATCTGGGACATCAAAAATCCGCAGGGTGTTTAATGAAGTGTTTTTATGGTCTTTGGTTATTGCAGTACTGGTTTTACCCTGGGTATGATACGGAGCTGTTTTTACATGATGGAGGATCAAAACCCATTGTATATCCTCATTTGCAATAAAAATTTATGATACATTTGTAATCTATATATAAACATTTTATACCCTAGTTGCCATGAATTTTAGCGAGATTGCAAATGCCGTTTTTAAGCAAGTGATAGACACCTATCACATCATAAATACTGTAGACCAACCTTTTACAAATAGCTACATTAAAGAGACACATCTATTGGAGCACTTACTGTACCGTAAATGCTGGATTGATACAGTACAGTGGCATTATGAGGATATCATACGTGATCCCAAAATTGATCCTGTAGCTGCACTTGCTTTGAAACGTCAAATTGACGCAAGCAACCAAGATCGTACAGATATGGTTGAGTACATAGACAGTTATTTTTTAGACATGAATAAAGATGTTGTGCCAAACTCAGATGCAACAATAAACACAGAGAGTCCTGCTTGGGGGGTTGATAGGCTTTCTATTTTGGCACTAAAAGTATATCACATGCATGAGGAAGCAACTCGAGAAAATGCTAGTTTAGCGCATCGTGATGCTTGTCAAACAAAACTTAACGTTCTGCTAGAACAGCGTGTGGATTTGAGTAGTGCCATAGACCAGTTATTACATGATATTACCACTGGTGTTAAGTACATGAAAGTATACAAGCAAATGAAAATGTACAACGACGATGAGCTGAACCCAGTATTGAGAGGGCAAAAATAACCGCTTTTACTCCTTAAGTATATTCTATTGAAAACCGCTGCACACATTTTGGTAATTCGCCTTTCGGCTATGGGAGATGTGGCCATGTTGGTTCCTGTACTGCGTGTACTCACAGCAACATACCCAAAGCTAAAAATAACCGTAGTTACCAAGGGTTTTCTCTCTCCATTGTTTGAAGACCTTAAAAACGTAAGGGTATTACCTGCAGATCTCAAGGGATCTCACAAAGGTTTTTTAGGTTTGTTTCAACTAGCAAAAGAGGCAAAAAGGTTGGATATTACTTTGGTTGCAGATACCCACAATGTGTTACGATCTAAAATACTAAGGGCTTTTTTATGGCTTAGAGGCCTAAAAATAGCAACTATAGATAAAGCAAGAAGTGACAAAAAGAAACTTACACAGGCCGAGGGAGGCAAACTAGAAACCCTTAAGAGCACACATCAACGGTATGCAGATGTTTTTGCTGCACTTGGGTTTGCTATAGATCTAACAAAACACAAATTCCCTGCTAGAAAAGTACTATCTGCAAATACACAAAAGCTCATAGGAAAAAGTTCTAAAAAGTATATAGGCGTGGCTCCTTTTGCTGCCCATAAAGGCAAAGCCTACCCTTTTCACCTAATAAAGCAAGTAATAAACCAGGTAAGCAATTCTGGAGATTTTGAGATTTTTTTATTTGGTGGAGGCCCCACAGAAATAACACAACTAGACAATCTTGCTGGGAGTTTACAAGGAATTACCAATATTGCAGGGAAACTTACTTTTACTCAAGAACTCGAGCTTATATCAAACCTAGATGTGATGCTAGCTATGGATAGTGGTAATGGTCATCTTGCTGCTTTGTATGATATCCCTGTGCTTACCATTTGGGGAGTTACACATCCAGCTTTGGGTTTTGCTCCTTTTAATCAAAAGGCAAACAATCAACTCCTTGCAGATAGAATAAAATACCCCTTAGTGCCAACCTCAGTGTACGGCAATAAGTGTCCAGATGGATACCAGGGGGCCATAGAGACAATCACCCCAAGCCTTGTTGTTGAAAAACTACTTGCTTTATTGCAATAAGAATTCTCTAGATGTCATCATAGTCTACAACCACTGTTGGAGTAACAGGGTGCGCTTGACAGGTCAATACAAGACCTTCTGCAACCTCACTATCTGTTAAGATTTGGTTTTGGCGCATTTGAGCCTCTCCTTGAATAACTCTACCAATACATGAGCTACAAATACCTCCTTGACAGGAGTAGGGTGCATCCAATTGTTTTTCTAGTGCTGCCTCTAGAATGGTTTTATTTTGCGCCATGGTAAATTGCTCTGTGACCTGGTCAACAATAATAGAGATTGATGTTGTACCCTCTTTTACTGTCTGTGAAACAGGTGCTGTGGATGCCGTGAAGAGTTCGAAATGAATCTGACTTTTTGAAACCCCAGATGCTACAAGAGTATTTGAAACCTCATCAATCATGGCCTCGGGGCCGCATACATAAAAGTCCTTAAAGCTGGTTTGTTTGTATTTGTTAGAAAGGTAATAGTTCACAACGTTTTTATCAATGCGCCCTCTTGCAGCATTGGTTTCTTGAGAGCGGCTATAAATGAATTCTACAAAAAATCGATCTGGAAATTGGGCCTTTAAGTGCTCAATAGTATCATAAAACATAGCCTGTTGCTTTGTTTGATTTCCGTATACAAGTAAAAACTTAGTATGGGTTTGTTGGTTTAAGGCAGCTTGTACAATAGAGAGAATGGGTGTGATTCCGCTCCCAGCTGCAAAGGCTGCAATGTGATGCCCTTTTTGGGAGTTTGGATCATAGGTAAAGGTTCCTTGCGGGGGCATTACCTGCAGGGTATCACCCACCATCAATTGATCATTAGCATAGACAGAAAAAGTGCCATTTGCTACTTTTTTTATACCTACAGTAAGCTCGCCACTTGATGGCGCGCTACAAAGAGAATAAGCCCGTCTTACCTCTTGCTGATTGATCGTATGATGTAAGGTAATGTATTGTCCTGCAGTGAAACTAAACGAAGTTTTTAGTGCTTGAGGAACATCAAAAGTAACAGCCACAGAGGAAGGGGTTTCTTGTTTGATCTGTGATATTTTTAATTCATGGAATCCACTCATACTATTTTATTTTTCTACAAAAGTAATCAAGTCTATTGCCTAAGTAGACTTAATTTTGTGTTAAAAAGTTCTAGGACATGTCTATGGCTAGGGGTAAGTACTTCTTGCGGTATTTGATCATTAAAGCTACTGCTCTCCAGCCCACCCATACAATTATAGCTCCCCAAATACCAATAAGCCCCCATCCCATGTGGTCAGAAAATATCAGCACAGGAAGAAAGCCTAAAAAAGTTGATCCCAACAATACATTTCTTAGATAGGCCATTTCGCCTAGACCTTTAAAAATAGCATCTAGTGTAAATGCTAGAGCATTAAAAGGCAGGCTAATTAAAACCATATAAAACATGCCAGTAAATATAGAGAGTACCAGCGGGTCTTTGTTGAATATAAGCCCTAGGTGGTTGTAGCAAAGCACGCCAGCAAAAATTAAAACTATCGCGACTAGGGTGTTATACAAGGTCACTTTTTTGGTTAATTTCCAGAGAGAGAGGTAGTTTTTTGCTCCAAGAAGCCTGCCCCCAAGAATATTACCCGCAGCGCCATACCCATCTAGAAAAAAGGCGGTAAACAGCCAGATATTCATGGCAATGGTATGCACTGCAACATACTCTTTGCCAAGTCCTGCAGCCTCTCTTGTAGAGAGTATAAGGGCAATATTTAATGCAATAGAGCGTAAAAATAAATTAGCACACATGATAAAAAGTCGCTTGATTTGAGGATGTAATGGAAACTCAAGACGAAGAGATACTTGGGTTTTTTGTATTACCAACAATAAAGACAGTAGTGCCATTACTCCTTGAGCTACTAAACTTGCCCAAGCGGCACCAACCACACCCACAGCGTGAACATATCAATCGCCGTCATGATGTAGTTGTATCCGTCCGATGGCGGCGACATTTCTCCCACCAGGTCTATCTGCACGACTCGAAAC
>CATEMS010000257.1 GCA_949507465.1 Flavobacteriaceae bacterium | reverse complement strand
TTTGTGATAAATGGGCCCATGTATATAATTATGAAGGGGGAGGCGTCTCTTTTAATAGTGGGGTTTCCTGTAAGTTAGTAGACGGTCATAGAGGAATGATTACTGCAAAGCAGGTAGAAGAAAATATCAACCCTCCAGATTTCTATCACAGCCCATTAACATCCTTGGTGTGTCTTGAAAACACAACCAATAAAGGAGGTGGCGCCTGCTACCAAATGGATGAAATGATAAATATTAAAAAAGTGTGTCAAAAAAATGGCTTAGGGCTTCATTTAGACGGTGCACGACTGATGAACGCTATTGTAGCTAAAGATGAAGATCCAAAGCAATACGGGGCTTTATTTGATACCATTTCTGTTTGCTTGAGTAAGGGCCTTGGGGCCCCTATGGGTACTGTTTTAATCGGGAAATCTTCTTTAATGAATAGCGCCATTCGAGTACGTAAGGTACTTGGCGGTGGGATGCGACAGATTGGCTTTATGGCAGCTGCAGGGCTCTATGCCATGGACCATCAAGTTAAACGCCTTGCGCAAGACCATCAACGGGCCAAAGAAATTTCTGAACTTCTACAAACATTGCCCTACATTAAAAAGGTAGAGCCTACACAATCAAACATTGTGATTTTTTATCTTTTGGAAGATCTAGATCAAGAAGGTTTTATCTCAAACTTGGCTCAGCAAAATATTAGGATCAGTGATATGGGTCAAGGAAAATTACGTGTGGTCACCCATCACGATTATACAGCCACCATGCATAGCAAGTTTTTAGATGTTTTGTCTGGCTATTCTCATTAAACTTCAGGGAATCCTGCAATTTTTATACCTCAAAGTATGCGTACTTGATCTGCTCATAAAACTGTGAGTGATCTAATACCATGAATTAGTTTCTAATGTCTTGTAAAAGCAGTAATTTTACCTTCACACAATAGATACCATATCTTATGAAAACAAGTACCCTCCTTAGCCTTTTATCAATAATTTTGATACTTGGTTGCAACGATGTTAACACCTCACACACTGCCATGAAACATACCCCTCCAACTGTAGAAAAAATCACCAAAAATATTGAAAAACACGGTGATGTAAGAACAGATGATTACTACTGGTTAAACGAAAAAGAAAATCCAGAAGTTATAGATTATCTAGAACGCGAGAACGATTATTATCAAAAAATGACGGCTCATACCAAAGATTTTCAAAAAGAGTTGTTTCAGGAAATGAAAGCTAGAATCAAGGAAGATGATGCCTCACTACCTTACAAACTAAATGGATATTATTACATTACACGTTTTGAAAAGGGAAAAGACTACCCAATATACACTCGTAAAAAAGACAGCCTAGAAGCACAAGAAGAAATATTATTTGATGTCAACCAAATGGCAAAAGGCTACTCCTATTATAACCTTAGAGGTATTTCTGTGAGTCCAGACAACACCATGGTTAGTTTTGGTGTAGATACCCTAAGTAGAAGAAAGTATACCATTTACATTAAAAATTTAGTAACCGGCAAACTAATGCAAGAGGTGATACCTCTTACCACAGGTGGATCTACTTGGGCAAATGATAATAAAACTATTTTTTATTCTAAAAAAGACGAACAGACACTGCGTTCCAATCAAATATTCAGGCACACCCTGGGTCAGGACCCCGCAGATGATGTAAATGTATTTACAGAAGAAGATGAAACATTCAATACCTATGTCTACAAAACAAAATCAAAAAAATACATTGTTATTGGTAGCACAAGTACCCTGTCTTCAGAATATCAAATTCTAGATGCAAATACGCCAAACCAGAAATTTAAAATATTTCAGCCACGAGAGAGAGCGCTAGAGTACAGTATAGCACACTACAAAGAAAACTTTTATATAGTTACAAATAAAGATGGTGCTACCAACTTTAAATTAATGAAAACTCCAGAAGATAAAACTTCCAAAGACAATTGGGTAGATGAAATTGCTCACAGAGATGATGTGCTTCTAGAGGATATTGAAATTTTTAAAGACTATTTGGTTATAGAAGAACGCACAAATGGCCTAAACCAAATGCACATAAAAAGATGGGACAACACAAAGCAATATTTCCTTCCTTTTGATAATGAAACGTATAGAGCATCAGCGATGTCAAACCCAGAGTTTGATTCTCAAACACTGCGTTATGGATACGCATCTTTAACAACACCTTCTTCTATCATTGATTTTAATATGGATACCCAAGAGAAAACTGTTTTAAAGCAGACAGAAGTTCTTGGAGGTACTTTTGATAAAGATAATTATGAGTCTAAGCGCATTTGGGCCACAGCCCAAGATGGGACCAAAGTACCCATTTCAATGGTGTATAAAAAGGGAATGAAAATGGACGGTACAAATCCTTTTTTGATGTATGGCTATGGCTCATACGGAGCAACTATAGATCCTTATTTTTCGACCACTCGATTGAGTTTGCTGGACAGAGGTTTTATTTTTGCAATAGCGCACATTCGAGGAGGACAGTACCTAGGCAGATCTTGGTATGAAGATGGAAAGTTACTAAAAAAGAAAAATACCTTTACAGATTTTATAGATGCCTCCAAACATGTCATAGCTGAGGGATATACCTCAACTGAGCATCTTTATGCACAGGGCGGGTCTGCTGGAGGGCTGTTAATGGGTGCGGTTGTAAATTTAGCTCCTACATTATACAATGGAGTTATTGCATCTGTTCCTTTTGTGGATGTTGTAACAACCATGTTGGATGATACGATTCCATTAACAACTGGAGAATATGATGAATGGGGAAATCCAAACGATGAGCAGTATTACCAGTACATGAAATCATACTCCCCTTATGATAATGTGAAAGCACAAAATTACCCAAATATATTTGTTACCACAGGCCTACATGATAGCCAAGTGCAGTACTTTGAGCCTGCCAAATGGGTAGCGCGTCTAAGAGAATTAAAAACAGATGAGAATCTACTGTTTTTGGATACAAATATGGATGCTGGGCATGGTGGTGCCTCAGGACGTTTTGAGGCTTTAAAGGAAGTCGCGAAAGATTACGCCTTCCTTCTTGATTTAGAGCACATAAGCAAATAATAATATTTATGTATCTTTGCCACGCTTACAATGAGCCAAATTATATAGTGGCTTGTAACGAAATTTCTGTATGAGCAAACAAATTAAAGCACATAAAAATATCCTAGAACTCATTGGGAATACACCTCTTATTGAGCTTAACAAAATAACAGCGGGTTTTAAGGGAAATTTCTATGTTAAATTGGAGGCCATTAATCCTGGACATTCTTCTAAAGATAGAATAGCCCTCTATATTTTAGAACAAGCAGAAAAAAAGGGAATTTTAAAGCCAGGAGATACTATTATTGAAACCACTAGCGGAAATACTGGCTTTAGCATTGCAATGGTAAGCATTGTTAAGGGATACAAATGTATCTTGGCGGTGAGCTCAAAATCTTCTAAAGATAAAATAGATATGCTCAGAAGCATGGGAGCACAGGTACATGTTTGTCCTGCGCATGTAAGTGCAGACGATCCTAGATCGTATTATGAAGTTGCCAAAGCTATCCATAAAAAAACACCTGGTTCTATATACATAAACCAATACTTCAATTCATTAAATACTGAGGCTCATTACCAAACAACAGGTAAAGAAATCTGGGAACAAACAAATGGTCAAATAACGCATTTGGTAGCATGCAGCGGAACCGGCGGAACCATATCTGGGATTGCTCGTTATTTAAAACAACAAAACCCTCAGGTACAAATTATAGGTATAGATGCCTATGGTTCTGTTTTAAAGAAATACCATGAAACTGGAGAGGTTGATAAAGATGAAATTTACCCCTACAGAATAGAAGGTCTAGGCAAAAACTTAATACCAACGGCAACAGACTTTGAAAGTATAGATCGTTTTGTAAAAGTTACAGACCAAAGTAGCGCACTTACAGCTCGAGAGCTTGCTACAACAGAGGGGCTGTTTGTTGGTTACACAAGTGGCGCTGCCATGCAAGGATTAAAGCAATTAAATCAGGAGGGAGTTTTTGATTCAACAAGCAATATTGTAGTTGTGTTTCCTGATCATGGCTCTAGGTATATGAGTAAAATTTACAGTGAAAATTGGATGCAAGATCAAGGATTTCTTGACAGCCAACAACAATCCAAAGCTCCTAGCTCCCAATTAAAGTAACCCCTCTTACCGACTTTTTTTAAAACCCCACTAAAAGCCCTTAGTGTTTTTATGCCAAAAGATAAACTAAAGTTTTATCCCTTCTGAGCTTTGTGTTTGTTTATTCTTTGTTTACAACATTTAAAATTCCAACAAAACATTAACTAAATAAAGAGAATAAAATTGACTAATTTTGCTGAGTATTTTCAAACCAACATATATTAATGAAAGATTTATTTGATAAGATATACAAAGACAAAGGGCCTTTAGGGAAGTGGGCAGATGTTGCTGAGGGATATTTTGTGTTTCCAAAATTAGAAGGACCCATCTCCAACCGTATGAAATTTAATGGCAAGGAGGTAATCACCTGGAGTGTCAATGATTACTTAGGTCTAGCCAATGATCCTGCGGTACGTGAGGTAGATGCTCAGGCTGCTGCCACCTATGGTTCTGCCTATCCAATGGGAGCAAGAATGATGAGTGGCCACACAGATTTACATGAACAACTTGAAAATGAATTGGCAGACTTTGTTTACAAAGAGGCGGCTTATTTATTAAATTTTGGATACCAAGGAATGGTCTCTACCATAGATGCGCTAGTTTCAAAAAATGACGTAATTGTATATGACGTTGATGCTCATGCTTGTATAATTGATGGTGTACGTTTGCATATGGGCCAGCGCTTTACCTACAAGCACAATGATCTAGAAAGTATCGAGAAAAACTTGTCACGTGCCACAAAGATGGCTGAAAAAACTGGGGGAGGAATTTTACTTATCTCTGAAGGAGTTTTTGGAATGCGTGGTGAACAAGGAAAATTAAAGGAAATTGTTGCTTTAAAGAAAAAGTACAATTTCAGGTTATTTGTTGATGATGCCCACGGTTTTGGAACTCTTGGTAAAACAGGAGCAGGAGCAGGGCAGGAGCAAGGCGTTCAGGACGATATAGACGTGTACTTTGCAACTTTTGCCAAATCTTTGGCTAGTACAGGAGCTTTTATTGCTGCAGACAAAGAAATCATGGATTACTTAAAATACAATCTAAGATCTCAAATGTTTGCAAAGTCTTTACAAATGCAATTGGTGGTTGGGGCCTTAAAGCGTCTAGATATGATGCGCTCAAGTACAAAATATAAAGACAAACTCTGGGAAAATGTTCATGCATTGCAAGGTGGGTTAAGAGAGCGAGGGTTTGATTTGGGTACTACTCAAAGTTGTGTTACCCCAGTTTATTTAAAGGGGTCTGTGCCAGAGGCAATGGCACTGGTAAAGGATTTACGTGAAAATTATGGGGTATTCACTTCTATTGTTGTGTATCCAGTTATTCCTAAGGGTTTAATTTTATTGCGTTTGATACCTACAGCATCTCACACCATGGAGGATATTGAGCTAACCCTAAAAGCATTTTCTGGCATTAGAGAGCGTCTGGAAAATGGAACCTACAAAAGGTTATCTGCATCAGTCGCAGCTGCTTTTGCAGATTAACTCAAATTAAATACAAAAAGAAACCACCTCTACAGGGTGGTTTTTTTGTTAGTATGGTTTAAAAAGTAGCTATTACAACATTTTTTTAAAGGTACTGCGCTGTTTGTGTTGCACTGGATTGTAATCTTTCCACATTTGTTGTACAGCAGTGTTTTCTATTAACTCTGGGTTGGTTTCTACCTTATCAATTCCTTTGGCATTAAAAAGTAATTGTACCTGTTCAAAAATAATGGCAGTAACTCCTTTGCCTTGATACTCTGGATCAATGCCAATAAGGTACAAAGAGGCACGATTGTTTTTTCTCTGAGCCTGTAATAGGTGATACCACCCAAAAGGCAAAAGTGACCCATTTGCCTTTTTTAACGCTTTACTAAAGGAAGGCATAACAATCGAAAATGCGATAAGTTTTCCTTCTTTGTCTTGTATACAAGAAATATAATCTGGTTGTATAAAACTAAAATACTTTTGCTTGTAATAATCTATTTGGTACTGCTGTATGGGCACAAATGTTTGAAGTTTGTTATAGGTTTTATTAAGTAATTCAAACATTTGATCTACATAGGGTAATATATCTTTTTTGCTTTTAAAATCAATAACTGATAGGCCATATCGTTTTTGTATAATACTAGAAAATCGCTCAACTCTTTCTACAAGAACTGGTGGTATGGTTAATTTAAATTCTACCCATGTAGCTTGCTTTTTATACCCTAACTGCTCAAAATGAGATGCATAGTAGGGGTATTGGTACCAGGTAATCATGGTGTTTGATTCTTGAAAACCACTGGTCAAAATACCTGCCTTTTCCATATTGCTGAACCCTACAGGTCCCTCGATGTAAGATAGATTGTATTTGGCACCAATTTCATAGGCTTTATTGAGTAATACTTTTGTTACCTCAATATCATCAACCATGTCTAACCATCCAAAACGCACTTTCTTTTTGCCAATTTCATCAATTTCTATATGGTTTAAAATTACTGCAATCCGCCCTACAATACGGTCATTATTGTAAGCAAGAAAGTAACTGGCTTCTGCATTATTAAAAACAGGATTTTTTTTCTTATCTAAGGTTTCAAGTTCTTCTTTAATAAGGGGTGGCACCCAATACGGGCAGTCTTTATAAAGCTTGAAAGGAAACTTTACAAACTGTATCAGCTGTTTATGGGTAGTAACTTCTTTTAATGTAATCATATATCTATGTGCGTTGATTGTATTACACGACCACTAAAGACCGTCATTATCGTCATCAACCTCAAAGTAATCCTTTTTTTTCCTTTTTTCTCTTTTGGCTTTTTCTTTTTCAACCTTTTTAATTTCTCTCCCAGCCTTTCCTTTTTCTTCTAAAAATTCGTCACTGTCGTGAAAATCAAAACGGTAGGACACTCCAATGCGACCATAAGTTCTTGACGGAGTGTCTTTTAAACTGTATAATAAAGAAGCATCAACTTGCCAGTCTTTAGTAATAAGGGCGGCAGCGCCAAAGCGAACGATATTATCAGCATAAAAATCACTGTCAAAGCCTTGTTTTTCTGCAAATAAGGAAAACCAATCAGAAATACAGTAGGTTAACGTTACAATGTACCCGTAGGTTGGGGTTTGAGTCGTAAATCTATCTGCAATTATGTTAGTCACCAGCACAAAGCCACTTTTAAAGTTATTTTGGGTTTGTATAGATACCTTAGGGCTTATGGTAAAGGGATCTTCTGGTGTAAATGCATTGTTAGCGCTGTCAAAATTTGCGCCTGCATAAATTGATATTGCTGGTATTAACTCATCCCAGCTAAATCTATTGTTTGCCTTCCAGCTTAATAAATTTGGTCCATTTAACTCACGTTTTATATAGGGATCATATACAAGGTATTTTATTCCAAGGGTATTGGACCTAAAATTACGTTGGTCATATACATTGCTTGCACCACTTCGAGTATCTGTAATGGTATTTGATTGAAATTCTCCAGTTAAAATTACTTCGAGTTCTTCTTTCCAAAACCCAAAACGGGCACTGTAATCTAAAGAAAATGCGTCTGTTTGGGTTTTCAATAAAACGTGGTCTTCTTGGCCTATACCAAATCCAGTTTCAAACTGTAATACATTTGTACCCACAGAAAATGCCCCATGAGAACCCCCCGGTCTGTTGTTGTTTATTGTTTCTGTATACTGCCCAGATGCTATAAAACATGAAGATAGAGCAAGGATGGTAAGAAGAAAAGAAACAGATTTCATAGATGTTGTTTAATACCAAAGATATAAGATTTATCATTTATTTAATACCCTTGTTCGCGGTTTTTGTGGCACTATTTGTATTTTTGAGTCCTGTTTATGGTTATGATTGCATTTATTAAAACGATATCAATAATACTGTTAGTGTACTACAGTTTAAAATTTATTTTAAAACTCGCAGCTCCCTATATAATGAAGTATTTTTCTAAAAGAC
>CATEMS010000256.1 GCA_949507465.1 Flavobacteriaceae bacterium | reverse complement strand
GTCATTGTAATTATTTTGATTTTCTGGAATTTTAAAATATGCAGCAGGGTCTTGCTCTGTGGCAACTGTAGCTGAGTCTAAGTCAAAAAGCGCTATGAGACTATAAAATACAAATGATCTAGACTGTTCTCTATTATAGTCATTGCTATAGTGTCCTGCCTCAAACAATATTGTTGGAGATCCATTTTTAGTGAAACTATCACCTACACAATTTTGATTAAAGGTGTCATTAAAACGTCCTATTTGATCGTGATGATGCACTTTTATATAGTTTGCCATTTTAACTATATGGCCCATGGCAATAGCTCTGGCAGGAGTAATGGTTTTATGGGTATCTGCAGCGGGAGCTAAAAATGACAAGGTTGCAGGCTTTGGACCCTCAAGGCCAAAGATAGAGCGCTGGTCATGCATATTTAAACACAAATCTGGCTCTAGGCTATCAAAAAGGGAGCGCAATACAATACTCTCTTTTTGAGATAAATGTTTAGCATCTCTATTTAGGTCTATATTGTTAGCGTTTTCTCGAGTATACAATCTGGCACCATCTGGATTTAAAATTGGAAGTACATAGAAAGAATAATAAGATAGCAACTGTGCTGTTTGTTGCTTGTTTGTGTTTATGTATTTAAAAAAATCAAATAAAGCCTTTGTTGTAGTGCTCTCATTTCCATGCATTTGTGACCATATAAGCACTTTTCGTTCACCTTTTCCAAAATTAACTAAAGGAATTTCAGCACCCGTTTCAGAAAAACCCGCTACAGATATATTAAAGCTAGTAGTGTAACGATCCAATAAAGGCTGAATGTGTTTAACAGTTATATACCGTCCTGTTAAACGGTCTTCAAAATTGCGTGTGTACCAAGATGTAATATGCATTATAAGATTGTTGGAAATACAAAAATAACCAAAGCTAAGTTTACAAATGTAAACAGATGTTGCTCCAAATTAACAATAATACATTGCAAAAATACACCCGATTTACAACTGTGTTAGCCTAAATTATTATATAATATATAATATGCTGTATTTCAGTATATTGATATATTTTATATAGAGTTTTAATTCATTAAAAAACGGCTTATATATAGATACTTTTGGTACTTATGATGATATAAATTACATTTGTAACCTATTAATTTCTTGAAAAACAGTTACAATGGTAAACACTTCAGATTTTTCTAAAAGATTACAAAAGATTATAGATTTTTATGACCTAAACGCAACCTCATTTTCAGAAAAGATAACCTTTAACAAATCTACCATTTCTCATTTATTGTCTGGTAGAAATAAACCTAGTTTGGAGTTTGTCATTAAAGTGCTTGAGGCTTATCCAGAGGTAGATCTTTATTGGCTATTAAATGGAAAAGGCTCCTTCCCTACCGATTCACTAAAACAAAGTCCAAAAAACAACACCTTTAGTCCACAATCAGACACTCCAGAGCCTATTCAAGTAATTCAAAACACAGACAAACCAATCACAACAAAAGCCATAGAGCGTATTGTGATTTTTTATAAGGACGGTACTTTTAGTCAATACAATACTTCTCAATAGGTGTATCTTTAAAGTTAATTGACGAACTTTGTGAAAAATTAAACATGTCAAAGGCTTACTATTCTCTTGT
>CATEMS010000255.1 GCA_949507465.1 Flavobacteriaceae bacterium | reverse complement strand
TGGGCACTCTAAAACGAGGAAAGTAATAGCTAATGTGCTGAAATAAAGGCCCTAATTTTCCTGCCAGGCTTGCTTGATCAGCAAATTGCATTAAAACCTCATTAGCCATTTGTTGACGCAAAGGATTTTGCATTCGCGCTATCCAAACACTATCTGGAATTTTTTTGGGAAAAAACATTGGAAACTTTTCTTTTAAATATCCAAGAGAATCAATAGGGGTATTAGCAAATTGTTTGTCAAATCTTACAATAGATACTTCAACAGGTATTTTTGAAATATCATTTTCAACATCATTCGATTTTTTACAGCCAAAGAGGATCAAAACAGATAATAATAAAATAAATTTTCGCATATAATTAACGGTACTAAGCTTTAGAGGAAATTTCCTTTTTATTAATTTTACAATTAAGATAATACAGATTGTTTTAAAATGTAAAAATACAATTTTAACAATCATTGCAGTACCTTACAGACCCTAGAAATTATAAAAAATGAAGGTACTGAAATAATTCATCGCTTTAAAAAGATAACATGCAGGTAGAAAGACTTACAGCACACATAGTACAATGGCTAAAACAGTACGCCCTTGAATCAAAAATGGATGGGTTTGTCGTTGGAGTTAGCGGAGGGGTAGACAGCGCTGTAACCTCAACACTTTGCGCTATGACCGGTTTAAATACCTTGTGTGTAGAAATGCCAATACACCAAGAAAAAGGTCAAGTAACAAGAGCTCAGAAACACATAGCTGAATTAAAACAACAATTTGTTGGAGTATCAAGCGTACAAGTTGATCTCTCACATGTATTTGAGAGTTTTAAAACGCAACTACCACAGGTTGATAACACAGAAAAATTACAGTTATCTCTTGCCAACACTAGGGCAAGACTTAGGATGACAACCCTATACTATTTTGCTGGAATACACAATCATTTAGTGGCTGGTACGGGAAACAAAGTAGAAGATTTTGGTGTTGGGTTTTACACTAAATATGGAGATGGTGGTGTAGATCTAAGCCCTATTGCAGATTTACTTAAAAGCCAGGTGTACACCTTGGCAAAACATATTGGAGTATCCAAAGCTATTTTAGAGGCAGCTCCAACAGATGGTCTCTTTGGTGATAGCCGCACAGACCAAGATCAAATTGGTGCTAGTTATGATGAATTAGAATGGGCTATGAAAATGCAAGAATCAGGAAAAACACCTAGCAACCTTACCGCTAGAGAGAAAGAAGTTTTTAACATCTACACCAATTTAAATAAGGCCAACAAACACAAAATGATACCCATACCAATTTGTAAAATACCGCCAAATTATATGTAAATTTTCCTCTTTTCACATTGCCCACAATAAATTTTAAAAGATGTTGTAATCATTTTTTAATTGTTAGCATATGTGGAAAAAGTGTTCATATATGTAGTAAAAGTATTACAAAAACTCCCTTGCTTTTCCATAAAGCATTGTTACATTTGTTTTTATAGATTTTACAATACTCAAAAAACCTATAGCATGAAAACGGTATTTATTGCAGATAATCATCCTATTACCAGAAAAGGTATCGTGTGTATGCTTAAAAACAATAAGAAGTTTGCAATTGTTGGTAAAGCTGTAAATGCTGAAGATTTATACACAAGCCTAAGAGATAATACTCCAGATATTCTTGTCATGGAGATTGATATTCCTAAGATAAATGGCATCAACGCCCTTCGTAACATTAAAACAGAATTTCCCAAGATGCGCGTGCTTATATTCTCTACACATCCTGAAGAAATCTATGCGCTTCGTGCCATAAAATCTGGTGCTGCGGGATATGTGCCAAAAACAGCGTCTGCCAAAACCTTTATCAAAGCAATGAAGCAAATTGCCAAAGGAGGCATTTTCTTGAATGAAGAGTTAACATCAACATTTACAAGTAGAAACGTAGCACAGAGTAATGCAATAAGTAGATATAAGAAACTATCATCAAGAGAAATTGAAGTGCTGAATCTTCTTAGTAGCGGCAAAAGAAATAAAGACATTGCCAATGCCTTAGACATCAACGAAAAAACAGTAAGCACATACAAAACTAGGTTGTTGAAAAAATTAAAAGTAGACAACCTAGCAGATTTAATACATCAGTCTAGATTGTTTCAGTTTGGTTGATCTACACCACCCTTCTTAATTTTTCTGATAAAATACTATGCAAGGTATTGTAATCCTTCACTGTCTCAAGAACACTCCTATCTTTGTAAGATCCATTCTCAGAGGGAGAATCAACTAGATCTTTAATCTTCATGGTAATTAACAACCTTCGAAGATTTAGGATAGTTTCGCTCACTATTTGTGCTACACCACTATTTTTGTCTTTTACATAGATCTGCATACGCTCCCAATCATGCAAGGTATGTCTTTCATCATCCATTAAAATATCTGACACCAAACTTGCTATTGCCGGATCTTGCTCGTTCATAAAAGTATCTACTTGAAAATCCTTCCCTTGGTTAAATTGTGTTATTATTTCAGTATACAATTCTTTAAAGGTTTCATTTGTAAATTCAATTTCATCATCTTGAAGGTCTAGGTAAATTTTTTCGAACACCTTACTAGAGCTAGTTTCTGGTTTGAATGATATCTCACCATTTTCATTGGCTTCCAATATAAGATCTTCAAAATCTTCTTGTGAGGCTCCGTACAACAATAATATTTCAATAATTTTTCGTTCTAATTCAAAAAGCTCATCTATCTTTTTTGTGGGTTGGCTCTCAGGTGTGATAACATTAAATGCTTGCTGGGTAGGTACTGCTTTTTTGGAATCAGCTTTGGCTTGTTTTTGTATTATTTGAGCAAGAGTATTAAACAGTACTTGCTCACTAATATCCATAATACGCGCACATTCCTTAATATACACCTCACGTTTTATATGATCTGGGATTTTAGAGATACTCACTACCATATCTCTTATTGTTTCTGCTTTTTTAATAGGGTCGTTAACAGCCTCTTTGGCTAGTAAAGAAGCTTTGAAAGAAATAAAATCTTTGGCATTCTCTAAAAGGTAACTCTGTAATACATCAAGGGTATTGTTTTTTGCAAAGCTATCTGGATCTTCTCCTTCCGGAAAAGTGCAAATCTTAACATTCATCCCCTGCTCTAAAATAAGATCAACTCCTCGTATAGAAGCTCTTAATCCAGCGGCATCTCCATCAAACAACACGGTAATATTTTGAGTAAGTCTATTTACAAGGCGTATTTGCTCTGGAGTAAGTGCAGTTCCTGAAGAGGAAACCACATTAGAAATACCTCGCTGGGCAAACTGTATCACATCTGTATACCCCTCTACCAAGTAACAGTTATCTTCTTTAGCAATACTTTGCTTGGCATTATAAATACCATACAAGACCTTGCTCTTTTGATATACGTCACTCTCCGGAGAGTTTAAATACTTAGCGGCCTTTTTGTCATTGGTTAATATCCTACCTCCAAAACCCAAGGTTCGCCCACTCATACTTAAAATAGGGAACATGACACGTCCCTTAAAGCGATCATACTGTTTTTCTTGCTTTGCGATTGTCAAGCCTGTTTGCTCTAGAAACTCTAGCTTGTATCCTTTTTTGATAGCTTGATCTGTAAAGGCCGACCATTGGTCTAGAGAGTAACCTAGTTTAAATTTCTCAATGGTTTGTTGTGTAAATCCACGCTCTTTAAAATAAGAGAGTCCGATGGCTTTTCCTGGCTCGGTTTTTAAAAGGTTGTTTTGAAAATATCCAGTCGCAAACTCATTAACCAAATACAAGCTCTCACGGGCGTCTGCTTGTTGTTTTTGTTCGTCTGTTTGAGCTATTTCTTCTATTTCTATACCATACTTTTTGGCAAGGTATTTAATAGCCTCTGGATAGGTAAAGTGTTCGTGCTCCATTAAAAAAGTAACCGCATTACCGCCCTTACCGCTAGAAAAATCTTTCCATATTTGCTTTACTGGAGAGACCATAAAACTTGGACTTCGCTCGTCTGTGAAGGGACTCAAGCCCTTAAAATTACTTCCAGATTTTTTGAGTTGTACAAAATCACCAATGACCTCCTCTACACGAGCAGTCTCAAATACAGTATCTATGGTGGAACGACTTATCATATATAATAAAAGAGTTTGTAAAACTACATAAAAGGTGTGTCAATATATAAAATGTACCTTACATTTATGTATAATAAAACAGGATTATTTCTTCCTATCAATCACGTAATTTACC
>CATEMS010000254.1 GCA_949507465.1 Flavobacteriaceae bacterium | reverse complement strand
AACCGACCTAAAAAATAGGTCGGTTTTTTTTATCCTCTATATCATAGGGCTAAAACGTTGTCTATTTTGTATTTTTACTAGTAATTATAATAGCCAAACCGATGAAAAAATATACCCTTTTACTAGCAGTGCTCTTGTTAGGAATATCAAAAAATATAGCACAAGATTATCAAGTAGATCTTTCATACTATCTTCCTACAGATGTTAGTTATGATCCAAACATACCAACTCCAAAAAGCAGTATAGGACATCAAGTTGGAGATTGGCACATTACCCATGACAAACTAGTGCAATACATGTACACGCTAGCCAATAGCAGTGATAGAATTACCATAGAGGACAGAGGAACTACCTTTGAAGGGCGCCCACTTTTGCTTCTTACCATCACCGCTGCAAACAATCACCTAAACATTGAGAGTATAAGACAACAACATCTTAAATTAACTCAAAAAGAGGCGAGTACTGTAAATATCGATCAAATGCCAATAGTTGTTCAACAAGGTTTTTCTATACACGGAAATGAACCCAGCGGATCAAACGCAGCATTAGCAGTTGCCTACTATTTAGCTGCAGCGCAAGGACCTAGTATTGATACATTACTAAATAATACCGTTATTTTATTTGATCCATCCTACAACCCAGATGGACTCCAACGTTTTGCATATTGGGCCAATACCAATAAAAGTAAAAACATAAATCCAGACCCTAATGATAGGGAGTATAAGGAGGTTTGGCCAGGGGGTCGAACAAATCATTATTGGTTTGACATGAATCGAGATTGGCTACCTGCACAATTACCAGAGAGTAGAGCTCGTATTGCTACCTTTCATAAATGGATGCCTAATATTTTGACAGACCACCATGAGATGGGAACCAATTCTAGCTTCTTTTTTCAGCCCGGTATTCCTTCAAGAACACATCCTTTAACGCCCCAACAAAATCAAGACTTAACAGCAGAGATTGGTACGTATCATGCAAGTGCCTTTGATAAAATCGGTAGCTTTTACTACTCTAAAGAAAGTTTTGATGATTTTTATTATGGTAAGGGATCTACCTTTCCAGATATCAATGGAAGTATCGGGATTTTGTTTGAGCAGGCATCCTCTAGAGGCCATGCACAAGAAAGTGTAAATGGCATTTTAACATTTCCGTTCACCATTCGCAATCAATTTACTGCAGCCCTCTCAACCCTAGAGGCAGCTGTTGCCATGCGCCCTAAAATACTTGAATATCAACAAGAGTTTTACAAACAAGCCTTTAAAGAATCTGAAAAGGCAGATATTATTGTATTTGGAGATGAAAAGGACCCCTCTAAAGCATATCATCTAGCAGAAATACTTCAACGTCAAAACATCCAGGTACATCACATAGCCAAAGATTTTTCATCAAATGGAAAACGCTACACAAAACAAAGTAGTTATGCTGTTCCAAAAAACCAAAGACAACACAAGCTCATAAAGGCTATGTTTGAAAAGAGAATCAAATTTAAAGACAGTTTATTTTATGATGTTAGCGCATGGACTTTCCCACTGGCATTTAACCTAGATTACAATGAGAACATACCCAAAAAAAACCTAGGAGAAGAAATAAAATCATTGACAAAACCAACAGCAAAAACACCTGAATACTCTGGGTATGCCTACCTAATGCAATGGCATGATTACTATACCCCAAAAGCGCTTAATATGCTACTAAAAAAAGGGCTAAGAGCTAAAGTAGGTATGACACCCTTTAGCAATCAAGGCAAGCAGTATGATTATGGAACCATATTAATCCCAGTTCAAAACCAAGACCTGACGCCAAAAAATATCGCAGAGGTTATACAAGAAATAGTTGCACAAACTGGAGTTACCATAGATGCTGTAAACTCTGGACAAACTCAAAAGATTAATCTGGGAAGCAATCAATTTAGAACCCTGAAACTTCCAAAGGTAGCCATGCTTGTTGGAGATGGCATTAATCCTTATGATGCTGGAGAAATTTGGCACCTGTTTGACCAGCGTTATGATATGCATATCACAAAACTCGACACAAAAAACTTTGGTAGCGCAGATATCAGTAAATATACCGATATCATACTGCCAGCAATTTCTGGCAATACCTTGAACAAGCAAGATGCAAAAAAACTTAAAACTTGGGTTACTAATGGAGGGACGCTTATTGGATATAAAAGTGCTGGAAGATGGCTAGACAAGCATCAGATGATGAAAATTAACTTTAAAACTAAAAAAGATACAGCAAACCATGTAAGTTTTGAACAGCGCAGTAATTACAGGGGTGCACAATATATTGGAGGCGCTATTTTTCAAACAACACTAGACCGCTCCCACCCTATTGCCTTTGGTTACAAGAACAAAGAACTTCCCGTTTTTAGAAATACAACACTATTTATGGAGGCAGATAAAAATAGCTACAATAACCCTGTTAGATATTCTGCCAACCCACTTCTTAGTGGTTATATATCTTCACCTAATCTAGAGCTTTTAAAAAACACAGTGCCTTTTAAAAAAGCAACTATTGGGCGCGGATCTGTACTCTATTTTACAGACAACACTAATTTTAGAGCTTTTTGGTATGGTACAAACAAACTACTTATGAATGCTATCTTTTTTGGCAATCAGATGTAATTTACAATCAAGTATCAAACACTAACACATCCCCCTTTTTTTAACCAATAAATAAAACAAAAATGATTACAAAAATAATTGTGCTTGGCATTTATGTTTCTATTCTATTTTT
>CATEMS010000253.1 GCA_949507465.1 Flavobacteriaceae bacterium | reverse complement strand
GATATTGTTATTATTATATTTATGGATTGAAAATAAATTATCGCATTTTGATTTAAAATAAACATTAGGAAGCTTTTAGAAGGAAAAACAGCCATTATTACTGGCGGAAGTAGAGGTATAGGAAAAGGAATAGTTGAAATATTTGCGCAACATGGTGCCAATGTTGCTTTTACTTACAATTCCTCTGCAGCGCCAGCAGAGCAATTGGCTCAGCAAATCGCTGCTATGGGAGTAAAGGCAAAGGCTTATAAGAGCAATGCAGCAAGTTTTGAGCAGTCACATGAGTTAGTCAAAGCAGTATTAGAGGATTTTGGTGGTATAGATGTTTTGATTAACAATGCGGGAATCACAAAAGATAATTTATTAATGCGAATGGGCGAAGATGATTTTGACCAAGTCATTGAAGTGAATCTAAAATCTGTTTTTAACATGACAAAAGCTGTTCAGCGTACCATGCTAAAGCAACGAAAAGGATCCATCATTAATATGAGCTCTATTGTTGGGGTAAAGGGTAATGCAGGGCAAACTAATTATGCTGCATCCAAGGCTGGTATTATTGGTTTTTCAAAATCCGTAGCACTTGAGTTGGGATCCAGAGATATCCGCAGCAATGTAATTGCCCCGGGATTTATTGAAACAGAAATGACCGGTAAGCTAGATCAGCAAACAGTACAATCCTGGCGTGATGCCATACCACTAAAACGTGGAGGAACTCCTTTAGATATTGCAAACGCATGTGTGTTTTTAGCCAGTGACCTTTCAAGTTACGTTACCGGACAAGTCATTAATGTAGATGGCGGTATGCTTACTTAATCGTTTTATGTAAATATGTTTGTTGCATTAGACACACTGTTTTCTTGTAAATTGGCTCAAGTTTGAATCTACAAATCATGCTTTATATTGTTATTGCAGCAATTATTTCTTTAATAATTACTGTGTTTATCTATGGATACAAAACAAGGTATAGCAAACCTTTAGCTTGGATTTTTGGTCTGTTACGTTTTACAACACTATTTTGTATTTTAGTTGTATTAATTAATCCAAGTTTTGATACTCAAACTTACAGTATAGAAAAACCTAAACTTCCTGTTTTGGTTGATAATTCTCTCTCTATTGCAGCTTTAGACCAATCTCAAAAAGCTATTGATGTGGTTGAAATAGTAAAGAGTAACAAAGCTTTAAACGATAAGTTTGATGTGTCTTACTTTAAGTTTGGTACAGATATACAATCCTTAGACTCTCTAAGTTTTGATAATAAAAACACAAATATTTCAAAGGCTTTAATTGCTACCCAATCATTGTTTGACTCTCAAATGGCTCCAACTATTTTAGTTACAGATGGTAACCAAACACTTGGTGCAGATTATCAATATTTAGGTCCAAAACTACCTCATTCTGTTTACCCAATAATACTAGGTGATTCAGTACAGTATCAAGACCTTAAAATTCAAAGCCTTGCAAGTAATAATTATTGTTTTTTAAAAAATAAGTTTCCTGTAGAAGTCCTTTTGCTTTACAACGGAAAGGACAGTGTAAGTTCTACCTTTGAAGTAAGAAAAAAGGGGAGGGTGGTTTACCGAAAACAAGTATCGTTCTCCCAGACAAAATATACACAACAGCTATCGTTTGCTCTACCTGCAGAAAGAGTTGGGCTTCAGGATTATACCGCAAGTTTACAACCCTTAGGGCTAGAAAAAAATAAAGTAAATAATACCAAGGGGTTTGCTGTAGATGTGATAGACCAAAAAACAAACGTTTTGTTGGTAAGTAGTATCCTACATCCAGATATAGGGATGTTAAAAAAAGCAATAACAACAAACAAGCAACGAAGTGTTTCACTCATAAAACCTCAGGATGCCCTTGCTGTGATCAATAAGTATCAATTGGTTATTTTGTATCAACCAAACAGCGATTTTCTGGATGTTTACAAGCAAATTCAAAAGCTTAAAAAAAATACTTTTGTATTTACTGGCCTGCAGACCGATTGGAGCTTTATGAACACCGTACAAGATTATTACACCAAAGAGGTTGTAAATCAAAATGAGCGCGTAACAGCCAATTTAAATCCCAATTATGGCGCCTTTGGGATTTCTCCAATTGGTTTTTCTAATTTTCCGCCCCTGCAGACCACCTTTGGTTCTCTATATATGAATACTGCCAATCAAACTATTTTAGAGCAGTATGTGGAAGGCATTGCTAGTGATAGCCCAATGCTATCTACAATAGAGGTCAATGATACCCGTCACGCAATTTGGGATGGTCAGGACCTTTGGAAATGGAGATCTCAATCCTACAGAGACACACAAAGCTTTGAAGACTTTGATTCTTTTATAGATAAAATAGTGCAATACCTTGGATCTAACCAAAGACGCAGTAGGCTAGAGGTAAGCAGTGCCCCTTTTTATTACAACAACACTCCTGTTAGCATTAGTGCACAATATTTTGATAAGAATTTTGTTTTTGATCCAAGAGCTCAACTGCAGATAACTGTTGTACATTCTGAAACAAAAAAATCAAATACATTCCCATTAGTGTTGAAAAACAATTTTTACAAGACAGGTTTAAATTCCCTATCAGCTGGTAGTTATAGCTACACTATAGCTGTTAAAGGGCAACAAATAGCAAGAAGTGGAACTTTCACTATTCTCGAATTCAATATGGAGCAACAATATTTAAACCCAAATCGTTCATCTTTACAAGATCTGGCTTTAAAAACAAATGGCGCTTCTTATTACCCAGAGCAAATCAATGAATTAATCAATGAATTAATTAATAATCAAAGCTATGTTTCTATTCAAAAAAATCAGCAAAAAGCAGTACCTTTAATTTTTATTAAATGGTTGCTTGGGCTTATAGCTTTGTGCCTTTCAATAGAATGGTTTATCAGAAAATTTAACGGACTAATATAAAAATTAAAATTCATGGAAAAATTACCAAAAATTGGCTTGCCAATTATTATCGTTATTGTACTAGTTATTGTACTAATAACCAAATCTGCAGTTACAATAAACTCTGGTGAGGCTGGAGTATTATATAAAACTTTTGACAATGGTGTTGTCATTGATGAGCCACCACTTAGTGAAGGTTTTCATTTTATCGCACCTTGGAACAAAGTTTTTGTTTATGAGGTAAGACAACAAGAACTCTTTGAAAAAATGAAGGTTTTATCTTCAAACGGATTGGAAATACAAATTGATGCATCAGCATGGTACCAGCCTGTTTACAACGATTTGGGGAATCTTCACCAATCTCTTGGTAAAAACTATCTAGGACGAGTGATACAGCCTGCTATACGGTCTGCAGCAAGAAGTGTTGTAGGGCGTTATACTCCAGAACAATTGTACTCAAGCAAGCGTGATGCAATTCAAGATGAAATTTTTGCAGAAACAAAGAAAATTTTAGAAAAGCAATATGTACAACTAAATGAAGTTTTGGTACGTGATGTAACACTTCCAAACACTATTAAAGAGGCAATTGAACGTAAATTGCGTCAAGAGCAAGAATCTTTAGAGTATGAGTTTAGGTTAGTGACAGCT
>CATEMS010000252.1 GCA_949507465.1 Flavobacteriaceae bacterium | reverse complement strand
TAGGTCTCATGACCCTTTCCTGCCACCAAAATAATATCATGTTGCTGTGCCATTTGGCAGGCTGCTTTTATTGCTTGTTTTCTGTCTGTGATGGCCATTGTTTTTTTAAAATGCTGTGGCGGCACACCCGCTTCAATATCTTGTATGATTGTATCTGGATTTTCTGACCGTGGGTTGTCACTAGTAAAAATTACCATGGTACTCAATGTGGCCGCAATAGCACCCATTTTTGGTCTTTTTTCAACATCTCTATCACCCCCGCAACCCACTACAGTGATAAGCTCTTCATTACCAGTTCTTATGGCATTTATAGTCTCAAGCACGTTTTTTAATGCGTCTGGTGTATGCGCATAATCAATAATTGCAGTTATTTTACCCTCAGAGACTAGGTACTGAAATCTCCCCTCAACACTCTCTAGGGTACTTAAAAGCTGAAGAATCTCTAATTGTTCGAGCCCTAATTGTTCTGCAGTTGCATAAATTGCCAAAAGGTTATAGGCATTAAAATTTCCAATGAGTTTTACCCATACTTGTTGACCATTGATTTTTAAGAGCAATCCTTGCAATTGGTTTTCTAAAATTTGGGCTTTATAATCTGCAAGGCTTTTTAAAGCATAGGTGTATTTTCTAGCCTTTGTATTTTGAAGCATTACAGGGCCGTTTTTATCATCTGCGTTTGTCAAAGCAAAGGCAGTTTTGGACAAATTGTCAAAGAATGATTTTTTTACATCACGGTATTGTTTAAAACTTGAATGATAGTCTAAATGATCATGAGATAGATTCGTGAAAATACCGCCAACAAAATGCAATCCCGCTGTTCTTTTTTGATCTATACCATGAGAACTGACCTCCATAAAACAATAGGTTACACCCATATCAAGCATTTGGCGTAAATACCTGTTTATAGTCAAACTATCTGGGGTTGTATGAGTAGCAACTTCTTGAGAGCTGCCCATTAAGATTTTTATGGTTGACAAAAGACCTACCTTATACCCTGCTGATGTAAACAAAGTGTGTAAAAGAGTTGCTATAGTTGTCTTTCCGTTGGTGCCCGTTACTCCTACCAATTGTAGCTCCTTGGAGGGATTTCCATAAAAATGAGAAGCCATTATTGCTAAAGCACTTTGAGTGTCTGGCACCTGCAGATAAGTAATGCCATTTATTATTTCTTTTGGCATTTGTTGACAAACCACTGCCAAGGCCCCTTGATCAATGGCCTTTTTAATAAATTGATGACCGTCACTTTGAGTACCTTCTATGGCTACAAAAACATCATCTAGCCCAACCTTACGACTATCAAACTGTAGCTCCCGAAAAGCGATAGCTGTGTTTCCCACTACCTTTTCTAGGGACACTTTGTATAATATGTCTTGTAATGTAATCACGATAAATTAAGTATAATTTCTTGCCCTTGTTTTATTTGTACCCCCGTTGATAATGACTGACGCTCTACTCTACCACTGCCTTTTAATTGCACTCGAAGTCCTAAATTTTCAAGTAAAGGGATAGCATCCATTGCAGGCATTCCTTTTACATTTGGCATTATGGTGGTCTCTCCATGAGTAAATTGATAGTAATTATCAAAGTCGTTTTGAGTGGTCACATCTAATAAATCACTGGCCGCAATCTCTGCCTTTACGGGACTATCTGTGTATATTTTTTGAGCAATGCGCTTAAAAACAGGCCCTGTAACATCTGCTCCATAGTATCCTTTTTTGGCTGATGGTTTATGAATCACTACAATACAAGAATATTTAGGTTGATCTGCAGGAAAGTAACCAGCAAAAGAAGACACATATTTTTTGTCTTTTAACCAATCTTCAAGATTTGCGTAGTCTATTCTTGCCGTACCAGTCTTTCCTGCCATTGAAAAGTTTTTTGAATACAAGCTTTGTCCTGTACCTCGCACCACAATATTCTTTAACACTTCCTGAATTTTTGCTATGGTAGTATCTGAGGCTATTTTATCGATAATTACCTCTGTATCAAAAGCCGCAACTTGCTTGTTCCAGGACCGAATTTCTTTTACAAAACGAGGCCTAACCATAGTGCCGTTATTTGCTATAGCATTGTAAAAAGTTAACAACTGTAAAGGCGTCATTTTTAAATTATACCCATAGGAGATAGAGGGTAATGCGTTTTTACTCCAAAGCGCATCTCCTACCTCAGGAATGACAGGTGCACCCTCACCCAAAATAGAAATACCAATTTTTTGGTCAAGCTTCCATTTTTTTAACTGGTTTGTGAATTTTAGTGGATCTTCCTTGTAAGCACCATCAATCATAGTTGCAAAACCAATGTTTGAGGAAACCTCCAGGGCTCTAGCTGCAGATATCTCACCATAACCTCCTCGCTTTGAATCTGAAATAGTACGGCCATACATTCTTACTTTTCCCTTTTTTGTATCAACAATCGTAGCTGTGTCGAGCACCTTTTGCTCTAGGGCTACAGTCATAGCAATTGTTTTAAAAGTAGAACCCGGCTCACTGGATTCTCCAACTGCATAATTTAGGCGTTCGTAATAACCCCCATCTCTACTTCTTCCCAAATTAGCAACAGCCTTAATCTGGCCAGTTGCAACCTCCATGACGATGACACTTCCATGATCTGCTTGGTAATCTTCAAGTTGTTTTAACAAGGCATGATGAGCAACATCTTGTATGTTGATGTTTATGGTAGAAATCACATCATATCCATCTTGTGGTTCTATTTCATTTTCGTCATAAACAGGTTTCCATCGTCCTTTTGAAATTTTTTGCTTTAAACGTCTACCTGCTTTACCACTAAGAGCCTTATGATAGGCCCCTTCTAGCCCAACGGTATAGTTTCCAGGGGTTGTTCTATCTTCATTACCAACCAAACGCTCTGCAATTTTACCCATTGGATGCTCCCTTACAGTGGCCGGTACTACAATAAGACCGCCTCTGTATGATCCCTTCTTAAACAAAGGCATCTTTTTAACCTTGATGTAATCTGAGTATCCTAACTTTTTGGCAATCAATACATATCTGTTTTGATTTGATCTTGCCGTGCGCAAAAAGTTTTGGTAATAGGAAGAAGGTTTGCCAAACATAGCGCTCAGGGCATTAGATAAAGGAACTAGGTTTTCAGAAAAATCTTTTTCGCTGACCGTTACTGCATCAAATCTAATGTCATATTTTGGCACAGAACTAGCCAAAAGACTGCCGTCATCTGCATACAAATTACCTCTGTTGGCTGGTATTACAACGTTTTTGGTTGCGTCCTTGGCTGCCAACTCGCGGTACTTGTCACCTTCTACAAATTGTATATTAACTAATTTAAAAGCAATGAGTAGCCCAAAGAGGAACATACCTCCAGCTACAAAATATAAGCGGTTTAGTATGTTCTTGTGAGTATTGGACACCGCGCTACTGTTTTTTTGTGATACTAATTTTCTGGGGTGGCACCTCACTGGTTTGTAATCCAGTTGTTGACATCACCGCCGTTAACTTACTTTCCATTTTAATTTGTGTGAGTTGTTTTCTTACATCTAAATACTCACTCTTTAATTCTTTAGCCTCGTTGCTAAGACTAGCAATACGATGTACTTTTTTATCTGCAGTATGACTACTTGCTATCATGATTAAAAACAACAGATTAAAAAAGGCCATAAATCTCCAATTCTTGAAAGTATCATCACTTACCAAAAACTTACCTCTTATAATGTTGTATATATTTTCTTTCATGTGAAACACCACTCTATTCAGACAAACGCATATCTGTTAATTTTTATAGTTTTTGAGCAACTCTTAATTTTGCACTTCTTGCTCTATTGTTTGTTTTTATTTCTTGATCTGTGGGTATTATAAATTTTCCAACCGGTTTTAAAGGGACCTCAACTCTTCCAAAAACATCTTTTTCTGGCTCACCCTCAAACATCCCATTTCGCATAAAACGCTTCACAAGTCTATCCTCTAGACTGTGATAACTTATCAAACTCAATCTTCCGCCAGGCTTTAAAACCTCAACGGCTTGTTGCAAAAACTCTTTTAATACCTCCAGCTCTTGGTTTACTTCAATTCTGATGGCTTGATAGATCTGCGCAAGAATCTTGTTCTCTCTGTGCTTGGGCAAAAACCTTCCCAATGCACTTTTGAGTTGATCACTGGTCTTGATTTGCTTTTTTGCTCTCTGCTCACAAATCATTCTTGCCATTCCCGATGCAGCCCTTAATTCACCATATTCAAACAAAACACTCCTAAGATGTGCTTGCTCATAATTGTTGATAACATCAAAGGCAGAAAAAGCAGCCTTTTGATTCATCCTCATATCAAGATCTGCCTCAAATCTTGTCGAAAAGCCTCGCTGCGCAACATCAAATTGATGTGAGGAAACACCAAAATCCCCTAATATTCCATCCACTTGCTTTACACCATGAAAGCGTAAAAAGCGTTTTAAAAACCTAAAGTTTTCATTAACCAAAATAAACCTTGGGTCATCAATTGTATTTGCCAAAGCATCAGAGTCTTGATCAAAAGCAATAAGCTTGCCCGTTGTAGAAAGCCTTCTCAATATTTCTTTTGCATGACCACCACCTCCGAAAGTAACATCTACATACACACCCTCTGGTTTTATATCAAGGCCATCAACAGTTGGATGTAATAAAACAGGGTTATGATAACTCATCGGCTTTAGTGGTATCACCCATAACTTCCTCTGCCAGATCAGCAAAATCGTTAGCAGCATCATTAATAGCCTTTTCATACGCCTTTTTATCCCAGAGCTCCACAATATTTATTGCAGAGGAAAGCACCACTTGTTTTGTGATACCCGCAAACAATGCCAAGTCTTTAGGAATGTTTAATCTTCCTGCCGCATCCATCTCAACGGTCTTTACACCCGCAGTAAAACGGCGAATGAAATCGACATTTTTACGATTAAACCGGTTGAGCTTGCTTACTTTATCCATCAAAGTATTCCACTGATCCATAGGATATATTTCCAAACAAGGCTGAAAAACTGCACGCTTTATTACAAAACCGCCAGACATCACTGGAGCCAATTGCTTTTTCAAAGGAGCAGGCATCATCAGCCTTCCTTTTACATCTGCCTTACACTCGTATGTTCCTATTAAATTGAGCATTTACTTTTTTTATACTGAACAATAATTCTATCAGATAATAGTCAAATATAAAGAGTATTTCCCACATTTTCCCACAATTTACCACATTGTTAATAAGTTTTGGCCAAAAGAACACGTATTTCCATGTAACTCGCTGTTTTTTAGCATGTTGAAAACATCTATTTTCTTGAGTTTTAACAATCTAAGCTTTAAAAATCATAATGATTTATTCTTAATCTATCATTACACACCATTGAATAAAAAAAGTGTATTTTTGTTTTTATAACCCAAATATTTAATGGCGCATCAACTTAAAAAAGAAGGGAAGTTTAACTATCTAGAAATTGGAGAAGGAACCCATGATTATCTTACATGGACTCATGGGAGGTCTGAGTAACTTTGATAATGTTGCAGGATTTTTTCCAAAAAAGGGATATAAAGTTATCATCCCTGAGTTGCCTTTATTTGAGCTTCCGATACTAAAGACCAATGTAAATGCCTTTGCAAAATATCTCAAAGATTTTATCACATACAAAAAGTTTGATTCAGTTATTTTGCTAGGGAATTCTCTTGGAGGCCACATCGGACTGCTCTACACAAAACAATATCCAAAAAATGTAAAAGCACTTGTAATAACCGGAAGTAGCGGACTTTACGAGAGTGCCATGGGAGAAAGTTATCCAAAGAGAGGTGACAGAAACTACATCAAGGAAAAAACACAGGATGTATTTTACGATCCTGCAGTGGCCACCCCAGAGCTGGTTGATGAAGTTTTTGAAACTGTAAATGATAGAGCAAAACTCATACGTACCCTAGCAATTGCAAAAAGCGCTATACGCCACAATATGGGTAAAGACCTTCCAAAAATGAATACCCCTACATGCATCATTTGGGGTAAAAACGATACGGTGACACCCCCTCCTGTCGGCGAAGAATTTCATGAAAAATTACCAGATAGCGACTTATTTTGGATTGAAAAATGTGGTCATGCTGCCATGATGGAACATCCAGACACCTTTAATGAAATATTGATGGCCTGGCTTGAAAAGCGATCTCTTTGATTCTACTCCAAAAAAAAGTCATTAAGCACCCACTTATACCCGGGTAACACACACACCATGAAAATAAAATCTGCCGAATTTCTAATGAGCAACAGCGATGTATCAAAATGCCCAAAAGAGCCTTTGCCGGAGTATGCTTTTATTGGTAGATCCAACGTAGGAAAATCATCTCTAATCAATATGTTGGCTGATAGAAAAAATCTTGCCAAAACATCTGGTAAACCTGGAAAAACTCAGTTAATAAATCACTTTATAATCAATAAAAGTTGGTATCTAGTAGATTTACCTGGGTATGGGTATGCCCGAGTTTCTAAAAAAGCAAAAAAAACATTTCAGAAATTTATCACAGACTATTTTGAAAAGCGGTCACAATTAGTGCTTGCCTTTGTATTAATAGACTGCAGACATGAACCCCAACCTGTTGACATCGATTTTATGAGATATCTAGCACAGCTGGATATCCCGTTTCAAATTATCTTTACAAAGGCAGACAAATTAAAACCCAAGGCACTGGCCACAAACCTGGAAACATACACACAAAAAATGTTAGAAAGTTGGGAAGAAATGCCAGCATATTATGTCACATCTTCTAGTAAAAAACAAGGCAAAGAAATTGTTTTAGACAATATCAAGACCATTAACCAACAGCTCAAGGATATTCTTTAAAATAGTTTATAAAAACCTTGTAAGGAACCTATGCTATCCTGGCGTTAATTGCATCAATTAAATGATCAACATCTTTCATCTTTGCCATGTCTGTGCTGCTTATAAATAATTCCCTTTTTAAAATCAGTGGTACCTAAAGCTAAGCGCTTTAAACTTATTGTTCTTTCTGACACAACCCTAATGACATCATTGATGCAAAGTGAGGTGCCTTTTAAATCAATAGTTTCCAG
>CATEMS010000251.1 GCA_949507465.1 Flavobacteriaceae bacterium | reverse complement strand
TTACATCAAGATCTGACAGATTGGACCACAAAACTTAATGACGATGAGCGTTATTTTATCAAACATATTCTAGCATTCTTTGCAGCCAGTGATGGTATTGTTAACGAGAACTTGGCAGAAAATTTTGTAAACGAAGTACAATACAGCGAAGCAAAATTCTTTTATGGGTTCCAGATTATGATGGAAAACATTCACAGTGAAACCTACTCATTGCTCATTGACACCTATGTAAAAGATGACAAAGAAAAAGACCAATTGTTTAATGCCATAGAAAATTTCCCTGCCATAAAGAAAAAAGCAGACTGGGCATTAAAGTGGATTGAGTCTCCAAGTTTTGCAGAGCGATTGATTGCTTTTGCAGCTGTAGAGGGTATTTTCTTTAGTGGTGCCTTTTGTTCTATCTTTTGGTTAAAAAAGCGTGGTATCATGCCAGGGCTTACCTTCTCCAATGAGCTTATATCAAGAGATGAGGGAGTACACTGTGATTTTGCCGTGCACCTGCACAACCATCACCTTATCAACAAAGTACCAAAAGACAGAATCCGTAGCATTATTGTAGATGCTTTAAATATTGAGCGTGAATTCATTACAGAATCATTGCCAGCAAGTTTGATTGGCATGAATTCTAACCTGATGACACAATACCTAGAGTTTGTTACAGATAGACTTTTGGTAGAACTTGGTTGTGAGAAAGAATTTAACACCAAAAACCCTTTTGATTTTATGGACATGATTTCTCTGCAAGGGAAAACAAATTTCTTTGAGAAGAGAGTAGCAGAGTACCAAAAAGCAGGTGTTGCCAATTCCACAGACAAAGAGGCTAATAAAATTAGTTTCGACGCAGACTTTTAAGCTAAACATTAAAGAATAAAAATACCTAAGTATTTGAAAGTGTGTGTTTTACAAAACATACGCATGAAATCACTTTACCAAAATAGTAGCAAAATCAAAAAATAACCTCGAAAACCCACAAGATATGAATGTACTAAAGAGAGACGGCCGAAAAGAACCCATCATGTTTGATAAAATTACAGCACGTGTAAAAAAGCTGTGTTATGGCCTTAATGAGCTTGTGGATCCCGTTCGTATCTCAATGCGTGTTATTGAGGGATTGTATGATGGAGTGACTACAAGTGAGCTAGACAACCTAGCTGCTGAGGTTGCAGCAACCATGACAACATCACACCCAGACTACGCAAAACTAGCAGCTAGAATATCTGTTTCTAACTTACATAAAAATACAAAGAAGACATTCAGTGAGGTGATGGATGATTTGTACAACTATGTAAACCCACGTACTGGAAAAGATGCTCCTTTGCTAAGTGATGAGGTTCACAAAGTTATCATGGATAACAAAGAGGAGTTGGATTCTACCATTATATACAACCGTGATTTTGGGTATGATTATTTCGGCTTTAAAACTCTAGAGCGTTCCTACCTATTAAAATTAAACGGCAATATTGTAGAGCGCCCCCAGCATATGCTTATGCGTGTTTCTATTGGTATTCACTTAGATGATCTTGCCGCAGCCAAAGAAACCTATGAGCTTATGAGTAAGCGTTTCTTTACCCACGCAACTCCCACATTATTTAATAGTGGAACACCAAAACCCCAAATGTCTTCGTGTTTTTTATTGGCCATGCAAGACGATAGCATAGACGGCATTTACGATACGCTAAAACAAACTGCAAAAATTTCTCAATCTGCGGGAGGTATTGGTCTTTCTATCCACAATGTGCGTGCCACAGGATCTTATATCTCAGGGACCAACGGAACCTCTAACGGAATTGTACCGATGTTACGTGTATACAATGACACGGCCCGATACGTAGATCAAGGTGGAGGAAAACGTAAAGGCAGCTTAGCCATATAGGTAGAGCCATGGCATGCAGATATTTTTGATTTCCTTGATCTTAAAAAAAATACAGGAAAAGAAGAACAACGTGCCCGTGATTTATTCTATGCCATGTGGATACCAGATTTGTTCATGAAACGCGTAGAGGAAGATGCAGACTGGACCCTTATGTGCCCCAATGAGTGCCCTAATCTTTATAAGGTGCATAGTGATGAGTTTGAAGCCCTATACCTAGGATATGAAGCCGATGGAAAAGGAAGAAAAACAATCAAAGCCCGTTCGCTTTGGGAGAAAATTATGGAATCTCAAATTGAAACAGGAACTCCTTACATGCTCTATAAAGATGCAGCAAACCGTAAGAGTAATCAGCAAAATCTTGGAACCATTCGCTCATCAAACCTATGTACAGAGATTCTTGAGTATACCTCACCAGATGAAGTTGCTGTATGTAACTTGGCCTCTATAGCACTTCCTATGTTTGTGACAGATGGCGCCTTTGATCACGACGAATTGTTTCGTGTAACCAAACAAGTAACCAAAAATCTAAACCGTGTAATAGACCGCAACTATTACCCTGTAAAAGAAGCAGAGAATAGTAATTTCCGTCACAGACCTGTTGGCCTTGGTATCCAAGGTTTGGCAGATGCATTTATCATGCTACGCTTACCATTTACTTGTGACGAGGCTAAAAAGTTAAACCAAGAAATTTTTGAAACCTTATACTTTGCAGCCCTTACCGCTTCGATGGAAGAGGCCAAAGCAGATGGTGTGTATGAAAGCTATGCAGGATCTCCAATTAGCCAAGGGAAATTTCAACACAACCTATGGGGGATAGAAGACAATGAATTAAGTGGCCGCTGGGATTGGGCAGCTCTAAGAGCTGAAGTGGCAGAGCATGGAGTGCGTAACTCACTGCTTGTGGCGCCTATGCCTACAGCATCCACATCACAAATTTTAGGAAACAACGAAGCCTTTGAGCCTTACACAAGTAATATTTACACAAGGCGTGTGTTAAGTGGAGAGTTTATCGTTGTAAACAAACACCTTCTTGAAGACCTAGTAGGTCTAGGCCTCTGGAACGACACTCTTAAAGAACAAATTATGCGTAATAACGGTTCTGTACAAGATGTAGATATTCCTCAAGATTTAAAAGACTTGTACAAAACTGTGTGGGAGCTCTCCATGAAAGACATCATTGACATGTCAAGACACAGAGGGTATTTTATTGATCAATCTCAGTCTTTAAATCTATTTATGGAAAATGCTAGTTATGCAAAATTAACATCAATGCATTTCTATGCCTGGAAAAGCGGTCTTAAAACAGGAATGTATTACCTGCGTACCAAAAGTGCGGTAGATGCTATAAAATTTACACTCTCTAAAGAAGATAAAAAAGAACAGCCAAAGGCTGCGGCAGCACTATCTACAACAGCAATAGATGCAGATGGTGCATTGGCATCAGTACCAGCGCCAGCTCCAGCCCCAGCAAAAGAAGCTCAGCTAGGCAATACA
>CATEMS010000250.1 GCA_949507465.1 Flavobacteriaceae bacterium | reverse complement strand
ATTGTGGTTAATCATACCTATAACGATGCTCAAATACAGTGGTACCGTAAAGGATCTGCGCTTAATTTAATCAAAGAGCAAAACGCATAATAGTTTAATATTTCATTAAAAATGCTTCCATGAAAATGGAAGCATTTTTTGGTTTAAGATTATCTACTGATGTGTAATTGTTGGTAGGTTACCTCATCTGCTGTATGAATATGCAGGAAATAAGTACCAGGGGGTATGTTTTGTGTAAAAATTGTTTTTTCTACATTACTAGTTGAGCCTTGGTACATTATATTAGAAAACTCATCATAGATATAAATATAGAACATGCCATCACCGTGCTGTCTAAAGTCAAGCTTAAAGGACGCATTAGCTGAGTTTGGATAGGGAACTATTTCTAGTGGGTCTAAACAAGTGTTGCATGGGCCAGAGTTGTATTGTGTTATTTCCAACAAAGAAAAATTACCCACTCCACAACTATTTACTGCCCTAACGAGCATCTCTCCTTCATATCCAGCATTTCCGGAGAAAACACTGTTGTTTGTGACGGTATTTGTTGGGTTCATTTGCCATGATTGGCTTGTCCCATCTATATATGGAACAACATCATTTTGGGTATCAAAGGGCTCTGGTAGCGACCATATATAATTCTCTGCTCCCCGAGCGGGGCCAACACTATAATTGTTAAAAGAACCAAAATGTACATCATCCAAGCCCATAATATCCCCCGGATTATCTGGTTTACCGATCCATAACTCTTTGGTGATTTGATGATTGTCATAGACTGCTTTGATCCAAGCCTGGTTGTTATAGTTTTCATTTGTATTTGTAGAAGAAACTGTTATGGACTGCTCATCGGAGGCTATAATTTGCAATGAATCTGACACAAGCCATTGTTCGACATCAGCGCTAGAACACAAATCAAAATCATAGGTTACAAGATCATTAACACAAATAATACTTGGTCCATTTAAACTACTTTGTTGATTATAGATGGTTGGTGACAGCGGCTGCTGATCAAGTTCTGCAAACATCCACTCTATGCTGTTTTGAGTAAAGCTTGTATGCCCTTGGTTATTTTTTGGTCCAAAATAATTGTCAAAAGGAATTTCTTCTGTACACACTAAGTCTCTATCCAGGTTTTGGGTCCAATTTATATCTGGATTGGTAAAGCCTAGAGCACTTATTGTTGGTATAAAAGAATGCACTTGCTCATTTGTATACACATTGATGGTAGCTCCACCTAAAGCATCAGAGATATCTCCTAGGATTCCTGATCCAATGGGGTCTGTACCGTCAATAGGAGCAGCAAGTTGGCTATATCCATTGTAATAACCTCCTGAGACATTATCCATGCTACCTCTACTATTATTGTTTAAAATGTGCTTGTCATGATCTTCAAAAGCTTTTTTGTATCTGGATATTTTTGTGTTTACCCCATATGATGGCATGGTATAACTCTCTAGAGATCCAATGTGTAAATTCCAACAATTATTTTGAAATGGCCATGGGGCGCAAATTGATTGAAATGCTCTTAGGTTTAGGGCAACTTGCCCATCGTTGGCATACAAACCAACATTTTCTGCCGTTGGGATGTCATAATTTTTAACTCCTGTAAGAGAACCATTTACTAGCGCTACACTTCTAGTATTTTGAGGATATCCATTACTTGCTACTACTCCATTGGTAAACAAGTTGTTGTAATATTGTGTGAAGTAGGGGTGTCCTCTTGTTTGTGAAAAGCCTTGAGAAATAGTTCTGCCATTCAAGAATTGTTGCTGCAGGTTAGTATTGTTCCAGCCACTAAACTGCTCAATTAATTGTTGTTTTGCGGCCACAGAGCCTAATTGGTTTTCGACAAAGTCTTGCGCCATTGCGTTATCAGACATTACTTGTCTGAGAAGTGTTTGCAAACCTATAGGGATATTTGCTCCCAAATGCGGGCTATCAACACTTACCCATAATCTAGTATTGTGATCTATATTGTTGGCTTCCATGTAAGACAGAGCGTACCTAGAAATTTGCCCTCCCATACTGGGCCCTACTATGATTAACTCCTCTTGGCTGTTATTTTGTAGTAGCAATTCGTTGAGGTGTTGGTATAGCGTTACATGAGTAAGTGCGTTACGCTCAATATAATCTGCACCTCCATCAATTTCTATACCATCACTGCAGGTGTAATTAGGATGGTTTACGATAATTACGTCATATCCTTTTGTGTTAAGTTCTTTGATGAGTGTTCTTGGATTTCCGTTATTATCAAGGTATTGCATCATTTCACTGATAGAGCGGTGCTTTTGTGGGGGTAGGTCTGAATCTGCATCAAGAATTTTTCTTTTATCTCCAGGATCAAAACCATCGATTATTATGATTGGTTTTAGTAGGGTTGGTGAAGAAGCGCTTGATCTGTAAAATATTCTGTAATCTAATTTGCCTTTGATAGGAATATCTCCTGGCTCATATCCTGTAAAGGGATAATTTGATTCAAACCCTACAACATCTTCAACAAAATTTGATAATGGTGGGCTTGTAGTAAACCCGCCGGTATACATTAACCCTTTTGTTGTGTGTATTGTTCCATCTGTCATTGTTGCTTGAGCGAGTAGTTGTTTATCACCATCTTCAGTGTATGTTATGGTGATTTGAGGGAGTATTAGTATCCCATTTTCAATAACAGTATGTATTTGTTGATTTCCGAAGTCTATGGTCAAGGTGTTTATTTGTTTGTTCAATGAATTTTGAAATATAAAATCTTCACTGATCTTAAAAGTGATAGATTCCCCTTTTGCAGAACTCTTTAAAGGGGATACAATAAAGACATGATTTTCTTGAAAGGCACTTTTGCCATTATTTATTTTTTCGAATTTTACTTCTCCTTTTGATAGACCGCCTTGACTCTCGTCTTGCTCGAAGTAGTTTAATGAGTTGAAAGTAACATTTAAAATCCCCACATCTACCACATTAGTTATACTATCAGGCGTTGTTAGTGCACCCAGTTGGGTGTGATTTATAAATAATTCTTGATTTGATGCATTGTGTATTTCTAACAAGGCCTGATCAAAGTGTTTTTTATTTGAGCTATTAAAAAACTCATTGAAATTGTGTAATGATGCCCACGGGACTGTTCTGTCATATAAAATAGCGGTTGTAAAATCTGTCTGGTCTATATCAACCAGCATACTGTCAACTTTTGTTTGAATAGGTGTTTGTGAATTCGATTTGAAAAAAAATAGCAATACTATTGCATAAAGAGATAGATTTCTCATAATTTTGAGGTGTTAATAATTAAAACTTTTTTGAAACTTTTTAGTTGTTATCTTTAGGATGTCATTGCCGTGGCATCCTTTTTTTTGGCTATTTCATAAGGTGTTTTTTTGCTAGGGGGGAGACTTTTTTTGGGATATATGTTGCTAAGAATTTTGTTGCAAAGACAACTGAGCGATTATATTTTATTGAGGATATTCAACGCTCCAAAGGATGTCATTTATGTCTTTAAATTGAATAATTCCGAAATCATAATCATACCATAGTTTATTTACATTTTGTAAAAGGGGACCAAATCTACTATCGTTATTAGAATCATCACTATCTGAGCTCAGTATAATTACCTTGTCAAATTGATGCCCATTTACAGTAAGAGTAGATGTAACTGATTCTTGGTTTAAAAAAATATTTACAGCGTTTTGAATCTCATCTATAAATGAAAACAATGGCAGATTCCACAAAGGGAAGTTTATACCTGTGTTAAGGGCGTTGTTATTTTTTGAAAAGATGTAGTTTGCCATTGCATAGGGTTCTGTGCTGGGGTTTTCAAGGATTTCAAACCGTATTGTTTTGCCATCATAGTAGTTTTCTAAAATACCACTTCCTCCAGATAAGGAACCTTCTGAGTAAGAAGCATTTTTGCTAGTCTGGTTTTCAAGTACCCTAAAATGCAATACATCTCCATTTTGATTTACATAACGTATTGTTTGCCCCTGAGTATATGGATAGTTTATTATAAGAGAGCGGTCTTGATTGTTAAAAGTGTAGTAGGGGATATTTGCATCTGCTTGTTCTTGGTTTAAAGAACAAGACACCAACAATAAGAGGCTTAGGCTTATCAAAACTATTTTAAATGTATGTTTCATGTTTAGGTATTTTGATGGTTACTGTTTTTTTTTTGGGGAATATACCCTGAGGTATCTGGTCTAAAATTAATTTTTTTTTGGATGCAAACCACTGTTTTTTCTTATTTACCGGGTATTGTATCTACACATTCATGAATTGGCACCTAAGGTGTCTTAAAACCTATTGTTGTTTGGTTAACGCGTTTATCTTTGGTGTCATGATATATGTTACACTATCCTATTTTATGCATCACAACCAAAAGTGTATCTCTTTAAAGTTTCCATACAGTTTTGAGGCCAAACAATACATAAAAAATGGCCATGGTGTTATGTGGTCTAAAACCTTTCGTTGTTTTTATGTACTTGATAAGGGGTCTAACAAGGCTTTATTAGTTGGTTATTTAAAAGCGGGAGGGTTTAATGTGAGTGTCACCAAAATTAAAAACATGCAAAGTATTGGTAAAGATACTTCAATGCTTAAGGGTGATCTTTGTCAAGAAAAGCGACTTGTGTATAGTGAGTTTATTTCTTTTTTAAAAGGGAAACGCTACAGTGAAAGCACCCTTAAAGTCTATGGGCATTTTGTGTTTTGTTTTTTAAAGCATACTGCCAATAAACCCCTAGCGCTACTAGACCAAAATGATGTGAGGCT
>CATEMS010000249.1 GCA_949507465.1 Flavobacteriaceae bacterium | reverse complement strand
TAGGCCTCATACCATTAATTATAGTACTTTTACCACATGGTAGAAAGTAACAGACAGAAAAAAATAGCAGGGGTACTACAGCAAGACCTGGCAACTGTTTTACAAAACAAGCTTAGAGAAGCAGGGCAATCAGGTATTATAATCTCAGTGAGCAAGGTAAGTGTCACTACAGATTTGTCAATTGCAAAGGTGTTTGTCAGTGTATTCCCATCTGCAAACGCCTCACAAATTACCGATGAGCTAAATGATATAAAGCCAAAAATAAAGCATGAAATTGCCCAGCTTACAAAACACCAACTAAGAAGAATGCCAGAGCTTACCTTCTACAATGATGACTCTCTAGATTACATCGAGAAGATTGAAGATGCTGTAAAAGGAGATCAAAACCCAATACAAGACCCTGAACTACTCCCAAAAAGGAGAAAATCATAAGCCCTTGAAAATTTCGCTGTACATCGCAAAGCGGTATTTATTTGCATCCAGTAGCAGCAACGCCATTAATATTATTACCGCAATTGCTGCCGCGGGGGTTGTGGTAGGTTCTTTGGTATTGTTTATCGTTCTCTCTGGATTCTCTGGACTTAAAGCCTATAGCCTAGAATACACCAACATCTTTGATAGCGACTTAAAAGTGTATCCCGCCCTGGGTAAAACAATATCGTTTTCTCAGGCTCAAAAAAGTTCTCTTACGAGCTTACCCGAAGTATTTGCCTTCTCCCAAACCATTGAGGAAAGAGTCTTTATCCAGTTTAAAGGCAAAAATGACATGGCTTTTATTAAAGGAGTTGATGCTAAGTATGATCTTGTAAACCCCACAGATAGTATTCTTCTCTCTAGAGAGTGGTTAACACCAAATAAAAAAGAGGTGGTTATTGGCTATGACACCTCACGTAAACTTGGCCTTGGTGCCAGAGATTATAGTGGTCTTTTAGAGATTTTTGTACCCAAGGCGGGTGTGGGGCAAATAGACCCATTAAACCCTGAGAAAGACTTTACCAAACAAACCGCGGTGGTCTCGGGCATTTATTTTGTAAACCAAGAGCTCAATTCAAAATACGTGTTTAGTGATTTAAATTTTGCCAGAAGACTGCTATCTATAGATAGCACCAAAATTTCTGCTCTAGAAATTAAACTTTCGACAAACGCCTCTGCAGCTGTAGCAAAGCAAAAAATTAAAGCCCTTTTTAAAGAAGACGTACTTATAAAAACCCGTATTGAGCAAAATGATGCGCTTTATAAAATGCTTAATACAGAAAACATAGCGGTATACCTTATCTGCACACTTGTAATGATCATTGCATTGTTTAATATCATTGGGGCCATTATTATGATGATTCTCGATAAAAGAAAAAACATCAAAACACTTTATAATATAGGCGCAACAATCAAAGAAATAAGACGTATTTTCTTTTTACAAGGTGCGCTTATGACCCTCTTGGGAGGGGCCCTAGGGATCTTCCTAGGGGTTATTGTGGTATGGCTACAGGCAGAGTTTGCCCTTTTAAACATAACGCCTAATTTACCTTATCCGGTAAAACTACTTGGGCTTAATGTGCTTGTTGTATTTTGTACTATTTCTGCACTTGGTTTAGTGGCGGCCAAAATTGCAGCCAGCAGGGTTAGGGAGCAATTACTACAATAGCATTACACAAATTGATGATCTCCGAACCGCTCTAAGACCTCATCAAAAGCCTTAAAAACGTCTTGGCTGTGATCGCTGGTTACCATTTTCATGCGGTACTCTTTAAAGTGAGGGATTCCTTTAAAGTAATTGGTATAATGCCTTCTGGTTTCAAAAACCCCAAGGACCTCTCCTTTCCAGCCTATAGCCATTTCTAGATGTCTTCTTGCGGCCTCTACACGCTGCTGCATTGTAGGGGGAGCTGCATGGGTGCCTGTTTCAAAGAAGTGCTTTACCTGATTAAAAAACCATGGATTTCCAATACTAGCGCGTCCTATCATAGCGCCGTCAAGGCCAAATTTGTCACGCATAAGCATCGCTTTCTCTGGGGTATCTACGTCTCCGTTTCCAAAAACAGGAATGTGCATGCGGGGGTTGTTTTTAACAGCGGCAATGGGATGCCAGTTGGCCTCTCCTTTATACATCTGAGCGCGCGTTCTCCCATGGATGGAAATAGCCTTACAACCCACATCCTGCAAACGCTCTGCTACTTCAACAATTTTAATTGAATCTTCGTCCCAACCTAGCCGTGTTTTTACCGTTACTGGTAATTTGGTGTGTTTTACCATTGCCTGGGTAAGAGAAACCATAAGGTCAATATCTTTTAAAATACCTGCTCCCGCGCCCTTGCTTACTACTTTTTTTACAGGGCATCCAAAATTAATATCTATGATGTCTGGCCCACTGGCCTCCACAATTTCTATACTCTTTAGCATGGATTCTAAGACCGCTCCAAAGATTTGTATGCCTACGGGGCGTTCTTTCTCGTATATGTCGAGCTTCATAACGCTTTTTGCTGCATCACGGATAAGCCCTTCGCTGGATATAAATTCTGTGTAAACCACATCTGCACCTTGTTCTTTGCAAAGAGCTCTAAATGGAGGATCGCTCACATCTTCCATGGGAGCAAGTAATAATGGGAATGCTCCAAGGTCTATATCTCCAATTTTAGCCATTTGTTTTGCTCATAGTGCTGAGTGTTTTGTTGTTATTACTATTGCAAAAATAGTAAAATTATACTCCGGTCGTTTTAAAAAAACCGGTGGCTTTTTAATCTAGCCTGTCGCTCTCTTTGGTT
>CATEMS010000248.1 GCA_949507465.1 Flavobacteriaceae bacterium | reverse complement strand
GGAAGCCTTATAACCTTTTTTAACAATATCAAAGTCTATTTTTTTGTAGTCTTTGGGTAAGTTATAGTTTTTAAAAATATCCTTAAGACCTGTATTTAATGGTGACTGACTTCGATAATCTATAAAAAATGCTTCGTCCATATCTTTTATATAAACCAGCATAAATCCACCACCACCAAGGTTTCCTGCTCTAGGAAGCGTTACAGCCAATGAAAATCCAACAGCAACAGCAGCATCAACTGCATTACCACCCTTATTTAATATTTCAATGCCTATATCAGATGAAAGTTTATTTTGAGAAACAACCATACCGCTATTACCAACAACAGGATGATAGGGGGAGACATAATCAATATAACTAGCTGATTTAGCAACCAGGCATAAAGCCAATGTAAAAAGAAAAAAGATATTTTTCATTAAAATAGAATCGGTGCTAAATAATAAGAGAACAAACTAACAACAAATATACCAATAATATTTAAAGCAAAACCTGCTTTCATCATAGTAGCAATAGTAAATTTACCTGATCCATAAACTATTGCATTTGGTGGAGTTGCAACAGGCAACATAAATGCACAACTTGCAGCTAAACAAACAGGTATTGTCAATGAAACTGGAATAGCACCAATAGCTATTGCTAAAGCTCCTATAACTGGAAGAAAGGTACTTGTAGTAGCAACATTGCTGGTCATTTCAGTTAAAAAAATTATTAGAGTTGCGACTGCAAAAACTAAAACTAAAGGATGAACACTTTTTAAAACTGCTAACCCCTGCCCAATCCATATTCCAAGACCTGTTCCTGAAACTTGAGCGGCTAAAGATAGACCACCACCAAATAAAATTAATAGACCCCATGGGAGTTTAGAAGTTTTATCCCACTGCATTAAATCATTTTTTTTATTAGAAGATGGAACCATAAATAATAAAATCGATACGATAATAGCCACACCAGCATCTTCAATACCAATTCCTGTAGTTTCTCTAATTAGACGGCTAGTAACCCAAGCCAGAACTGCCAATCCAAAAATAACTGCAATCTTTATTTCATCCTTGGTTAAAGGTCCTAAATCCTCAAGCATCTTATTTAACTTTTCTTTAGTCTCAATCGATGAATCAAAGCTAGTTGGAAATATAATTTTAGTAAGAATAACCCATGCTGAGAGCAGCATTACTATTGCAACAGGTACTCCTAATTTCATCCAGCTAAAGAAATCAATTTTTACACCGTATTGCTCTTCCATAAAACCAACAAATACTAAGTTTGGTGCAGTGCCTATAATTGTAGACATCCCACCGATTGTTGCAGCATATGCAATACCTAGCATTAAGGCAGTATCAAAATATTTTTGTTGTTCTAAAGATATGTTCGGAATTGTAGTTGCCACTACAGTACAAACTGCAAGACCTATTGGTAGAAGCATTAGAGTTGTAGAAGTATTCATTACAACCATACTTAGTATGGCTGCAACAAGCATAAAGCCGCCAACCAAAGCTGCTCCCGATGACCCTACAGATACTATCATTCTCAATGCCATTCTTTTATGAAGGCCTGAACTTTCAATGCCTAAGGCTAATATAAAACCACCCAAAAAAAGATATATATTTTTATTAGCATATGGATCGGCTGCTGATTGAAAATCTACAACATTAAGAAGAGGAAATAATGCAAGAGGAAGGAGCGCGGTTACTGCAACTGGAAGAGCTTCTGTTGCCCACCATATTGCCATTAATAAAAGAACACCAAATACAAACCATGCAGAGATGCTATTTACTAAAATTACATCCTTGGTAGTCTCAAATGAATTTCCATCAAGCTCTGCTAGGCTTGATGGAATAAAACCATTCAAACCAGAAAAAATTATTAGAGCAAATGCAAATAGGCCAATAAAAAACCCTTTATTTTTATATGCAGGCATAGTTTATATATTAACCTCAAATTAAAAAAAGGGAGCAAAAAAGCTCCCTTTATATTTTTAAAAATTATTAGAACTTTTTATATAGCTCCAACGAATAACTCTTACCATAATCACTATGCTGATCTCCTACAAAACCCCAAGTGTACTCATCGGCTAGTGGTGCTCTTTCGTCTTCAAGGTTTCTAATGGTACCCCTAACTCTCAAGCCGCTATCAAACTTATATCCAACGGTTAAAGTCACCGTTCTCATAGCATCAACCTTCCAAGTATCACCACAATTAGCAGATCCAGGTGTGTATTTGTTTGTTCCAGAACAGGCATATACATCATTAGAACTACCTGATACATCAACAGATTTTGCATTATCAGTAACACCTAACTCCTGGAAGGCGCCTATTCTAGTAGAAGATATGTAAGCATCCCATGGACCATTTCTCCAAGAAAGACGCATTGTATTTTTTACTGCTGGATAAGCTCTGTTTGCAAAAGTATTTAAAAGATCACCATATCCAGCAGGAGCAGGAAGACCTGCAAGAGCTCCTCCAGGTTTTGATGCTTCAATTAACCTAACACTATCTCCTGATGCTTCTTGTAAAAATTCATCGAATTGAACTCTCATAAATTTAGCAGTAAAAGAGCCTACACTCGTATCAAGATCATACTCTATAGCATAATC
>CATEMS010000247.1 GCA_949507465.1 Flavobacteriaceae bacterium | reverse complement strand
CATAAACAGCAAATATGTAATCATGGCCACCAAAAAGGGGCAAGTCAAGAAAACACCATTAGAGCAGTATTCTAGACCTAGAACCAATGGTATTAATGCCATAACCATTAAAGAAGGTGATGAGCTTTTGGAGGCAAAACTAACCACGGGAGATTCTCAAGTGATGCTTGCAGTTAAAAGTGGAAAAGCCATTAGGTTTGAGGAAGAAAAAACAAGACCAATGGGTAGAAACGCCTCTGGGGTTCGCGGTATTAGACTGGCAGATGATGCAGATGAAGTGGTAGGAATGATAGCTATTAATGATACCTCTTCAGAGATTTTAGTGGTTTCAGAGAATGGCTATGGTAAAAGATCAAGCATTGAAGATTACCGCATTACTAACCGTGGTGGGAAAGGAGTAAAAACAATCAGTGTTACAGATAAAACCGGAAGGCTTGTGGCTATTAAAAATGTTGTTGACAGTGATGATTTAATGATTATAAATAAATCTGGAATTGCTATTAGAATGGCTGTAGATAGTCTACGAGTTATGGGGCGTGCCACACAAGGCGTGCGTTTAATAAAGGTTCGTGAGGATGATTCTATTGCAGCTGTTGCCAAGGTAATGAAAGATGACGACACTGAATTAGAGGAATCATTACAAGACGCAGACTCGCAAAACACTCCTGATGTAATAGCGGGTTCGGGGTCAACTACTGAACAAACAAGTACTGAAGAAGAATAAATAACTATTAATATATCAGAAATAAAAAAACAGCATTTCTGATCCTAATTATTTTAAAATGAAGAAATCGTTACTATTGGCTGGTGCACTTTTAGTTGTTGCCACCTCTTTTGGCCAAAAAAAAGAAGTAAAAAAAGCGCAAAAAGCGTTTATAAAAGGAGATGTACAGGCGGCACAAATGTTGCTAGATGCGGCTGCTACTAAATTAGAAGATGCAGACCTTGAAACAAAAATAGATTTTTACATAGCAAAAGGTGAAGTCACACTTGCCCAGGCAGGAAAATCTGGGTATCAGCAAATGAAGGATGCTGCTGCAGCATACAAGATGGCACAAAAATTAGACACAAAGAATCAATCAAAGGGTATTATTGATACTGGTCTAGATAACACTCGTGTTGCTTTGTTTAATAGTGCAATTGTAGCATCTAATGCAAAAAACTACTCTGAAGCTGGAGAACGATTTTATTCAAGTTATACAGTAAAAAATGACACTATTGATTTGTATTATGCGGCAGGAAGCATGATCAATGCCAAAGATTATGATGCAAGTCTTGATTATTACCAGCAGTTGCTTGATATTGGCTACACAGGTATCAAAAAGAAATATACCGCCCTGCGCATTGAAGACAATAAGGAAGTAACCTTTGCCTCTGAGACAGATAGAAATACTGAGTTATTATCTGGTAAATACACAAAGCCAGGTGAGCGCATGTCTGAATCTGTAAAAGGAGATATTTTAAAAAATGTTGTACTCATACTCTCCAGTAAGGGTGAGAATGACAAGGCTATTGCTCTTATGCGAGAGGCTAGAGAAGAAAACCCTACAGACATTACTCTAGTTAGAGCAGAAGCAGAAATGGTCTACAAAATGGGTAATATTGCTCGTTATGACGAGTTAATGCAACAGGTTGTTCAGTTTGACCCTACTGATCCTGAGCCCTACTATAATATTGGTGTTGTTGCCGCCTCTTCTGGAAATCCTGACAAAGCCATGGAGTATTATAAAAAAGCGATTGAACTAAAGCCAGACTATCCTTCTGCTCAAGTAAATCTAGGGGCATTGATACTTAGAGATGAAATGAAAATTGTAGATGAGATGAATTCTTTAGGGATGTCTAAGGCAGATTCTAAAAGATATGACGCCCTAGAAACTAAAAGAGAGGGGCTCTACAGAGAAGCGCTTCCTTATCTAGAGGCAGCATACTCCTCTAGGGGTGATAACCCTCAACTAATAAGAAAACTCATGGAAATATACAGCCAACTGAGTATGGATGCTAAGTTTTCTGAAATGAAATCAAAACTTTCTGAATTAGAAAACTAACTATAATTTATAAAAAATAAAAAATCCCGCCAGGCTTATGGCGGGATTTTTTGCAATAAGGTATGGTTTTAAAATTTAGAGTTTTATAATTCTTTTGATTACCCTTAAGGCATGAGTGTGGGTATTTGATTGCATATTAAAAATGCCCGTATGGTCTAACCTATCTATCCTTACTTTACCGTGTGCATGAATGATATAATTGTCTTTCATTATAATACCTACATGTGTAATGTCTCCCTCGGTGTTATCAAAAAACGCTAAATCACCAGGTTCACTCTCTTCAATAAAACTAAGAGCTTCCCCTTGGTCAACCTGTTGGCTTGCGTCGCGTTTGAGTGCATAGCCATTTAGTTTGTATACCATTTGAGTAAACCCACTACAATCTATACCAAAAGGTGTTTTTCCTCCCCACAGATAGGGCGTATTGAGGTATAAAAGGGCAGTACTTATTAAATTTTCTTTGGCAAACTTTTCTTGTGTTCGACTGCCTTCAAACTCATGGTTTAAAAGATCTAAAGCGTTTAAAGAACTTCCCAACACTATGGATAATATTTGTTTGTCCTTGGTAGATACCATATCTACTAAGTCCTCAGAGACAATAGGAGTTTGTTTAGATAAATGTTTGTATTTGTCTTGTTCTATAAATAGAAATTGCTTGTTATCGATCCAGGCCTCATAACCATCAAAGGCTAAGCGTATTCTACTCCATTTTTTTCTAGATTCTAAAACTTTAAAGAGTTCTCCATACAATACCTGTGTCACTAGTTCACTGCTATCTGAGGCTTCTGCTCTAAGAGGCACTATACTAAGATTACAAATACCGTATTTCATAAAATAAAATGTGAGTTAGGCTCTTTCAATTACCATAGCAGAGGCGCCACCACCACCATTACAAATTGCTGCAGCTCCTAATTTTGCGTCGTTTTGTTGTAGTACGTTTAGCAGTGTGATTAAAATACGTACACCGCTTACTCCAAGAGGATGCCCAAGAGAAACTGCGCCACCATTTACATTTACAATACTTTTATCAAGACCCAAAATTTTCATATTAGCAAGCCCAACAACTGCAAAGGCTTCATTAAGCTCAAAGAAATCAATCTGATCTTGTGTTACACCTGCCTTAGCGAGCGCTTTTGGCAAAGCCTTTGAAGGAGCAGTTGTAAACCACTGCGGCTCATGTGCTGCGTCTGCGTACCCCTTTATGTGGGCCAAAATGGTAAGTCCAAGAGCGTTGGCCTTGTCTTCACTCATTAAAATCATTGCACCAGCACCATCATTAATAGTAGAGGCATTGGCAGCTGTTACAGTACCCTGTTTAGTGAAAGCAGCGCGTAGTGCAGGGATTTTTTCCATTTTTACGTTTTTAAATTCTTCATCTTCACTAATCACAAGGTCATCTCCTCTTCTTTGAGGCACAGAAACAGGTATTACTTCATTAGAAAATTTTCCTTCACTCCAAGCCTTTGCAGATCTTTTATAGGATTCTATAGCAAATGCATCTTGATCTTCTCTAGAGAAATTATATGTAGTTGCACAACTATCTGCCAATACACCCATTGCATTTTTGTCAAAAGAATCTACCAGTCCATCTTTTTGCATACCGTCTACCATGGTGGTTGGTCCAAATTTCACTCCTTTTCTTAGGTGCATATAGTGAGGAATATTACTCATACTCTCCATCCCGCCAGCTATAACTACATCAGCATCGCCAAGTGCAATTGCCTGAGCTGCATGCATTACCGCTTTCATTCCAGAGGCACAGACCTTGTTTACTGTTGTACAAGGTATGGTATCAGGTATGCCTGCACCTATAGCTGCTTGTCTTGCAGGGGCTTGACCTACACCGGCTTGTACTACATTACCCATAAACACTTCATCTACTTGGGCTGGGTCTAGATCGATTTTATCTAAAGCTCCTTTAATAGCGCGGCTCCCTAATTCAATAGCTGTTAGTGAGGATAATCCTCCCATAAAACTTCCTATTGGTGTGCGAACCGCTGCTACAATCACAACTTTTTTTATCATAATTTTGGCTTTGTTTTTTTTGGTGAGTACAATAAATATGCATAAAATAATGACTACGAAATTACATATTTATAACTAAATTATCAATATTTACAACCATAGGTTTTGTAAGTGCATATACCAATAGGTATCTTTACCTTGAATACTTCAATTATGAAAAACACATTAAGCACACTCTCTAGAAATCAATCCCTGCTATATAAAGGATTTCTTTTTATTGCTGCAACTTTTTTGATACTCTATCTTTTTCCCAAAGCTGGGCAGTTTAAGTATGATTTTCAGAAAGGAAAGCCTTGGCAGTATGAGAATTTGTATGCTCCTTTTAGTTTTACCATAAAAAAAGATGCATACTCACTAGAGACAGAAAAACAACAAATAATTGATAATGCAGAACCCTATTTTGATATAGATTTTACTGTAGTTGAGGATGTTAAAATTGAGTTTTATCGTTTGTTGGATGAAGCCTACCAAAATTCATTATTTAGGGTTCCTAAACTTTTACTACAAACCAAGGGTACAGCTATTTTAGATAAAGTGTATAACCATGGAGTTGTCAGTGAATTATACTCTTATGAGGCAGATAAACTTGTCTATCTAAAAAACGGAAATGAAATAGATGAGGTCACATTCCATCAAATTGTAAGTTTTGATGATATACCTTCTATCATTAAGTCTGAAACTTCCTTGGAGGCTATTTCTCCAAGTATCGATTTGCTGGAGAAAATACTTACCATTGTTGTCAAGCCAAATGTTTCTTTAAACACCAAACTCACGCAGGCTGGCATTAATGATGAGGTAAACGCCATGAATCCCAACAAAGGAATTATAGAAAAAAGTGGCCGCATTATTGCCAAGGGAGAACTGGTTGATACTGATGCCTACAAAATTCTAGACTCACTAAAGGCAGAATATCAATCTCAGGTCTGGACCAAATCAAATTACCTCTGGCTCATAGTTGGCTATGGTTTACTTGTAATGCTAGTGCTATTGATGTTGTTGTTATTTTTGAAGAAATACAGACCAGATATATACACCAATAACACCAAAGTAACCTTTATCTTTTTCAATGTTTTATTAATGGTGTTACTTACAACCATTGTAGTGAAGATGGATGCCAAGTATGTCTATGTGGTTCCCCTTTGTATCCTTCCCTTAATTTTAAAAGCATTTTTTGATCCCAGATTAGGTTTATATGTTCATGTTCTAACCATTTTATTACTTGGGTTTATCGTTCCTAATAGTTTTGAATACTTGTTTTTACAAATTATTGCTGGTATTGTGACTATCTTAACGGTATCAGAGTTGTACAAAAGAGCAAATCTGTTTATTTCTGTTTCACAAATCACTTTTATTTATATCCTAGGCTACTTCGCATTTGTTCTTATACAGGAAGGAAATATTAATGAGTTTGAGTGGGATATTTTTGGTTATTTCGTTTTATGTGGTTTGGCTACATTATTTGCTCACCCTTTAATTTATTTCTACGAAAAGTTATTTGGTTTGGTGTCAGATGTTTCGCTATTAGAGTTAAGTGATACAAATTCAAAATTATTAAAAGAACTTTCTAATAAAGCCCCTGGAACATTTCATCACTCATTGAATGTTGCTAACCTTGCTGAGGCTGCTGCCCAAGAAATTGGAGCTAATTCTATGTTGGTTAGAGTTGGTGCTTTGTATCATGATATTGGCAAAATGGCAAATCCTACCTTCTTTACAGAAAACCAATTAAGTGGAGTGAATTCTCATGATGAGTTAGACCCAAAGGAGAGTGCAGGTATTATCATAGATCATGTAATAGATGGTATTGAAATTGCTAGAAAATACAATCTACCAGACAGGATCATTGACTTCATACGTACCCACCACGGAACCAGTATGGTGTATTATTTCTACAAAAAAGAAATGCAAACCCAAGGAGAGGCAAACAAGCAGGATTTTAGATATCCTGGTCCTATCCCTTTTTCAAAAGAAACAGCTATTTTAATGATGGCAGATAGTGTTGAGGCCGCCAGTAAGAGTTTAAAAGATCCTACATCAACCAAGATTGATGTATTTGTCGAAAAAATTATTGATACCCAAATGGAACAAGGTCAGTTTTTAAATGCGAATGTAACTTTTAAGGAGATTGAGCTCATCAAGAAAGTTTTAAAGAAAAAACTAAATAATATGTTTCATTTGCGGGTAGAATATCCAGACTAATTTGCCTTTGTTTATATTAATAAGGGCTTCACATCTATTATTTTCTGCATTGATTTGTTAAAAAGTAGTACTTTTGTATTCTGAAAACGTTTCAGAACACTTCCTTATGAGCCAAAAAACACTATTAAACGCAACAGAGATTCATGTCGCTTTGCATCGTTTGGCTTGTCAATTAATAGAAAACCACAACGATTTTTCTCAAACCGTACTCATTGGCATACAGCCAAGGGGTAGTTATCTTGCAAAACGTTTGGTCAATCTTCTACAAAACGAGTATAAAATTAAAGAGGTCCAACTAGGTTTGTTAGACATTACTTTTTATCGAGATGATTTTAGAAGAAGTGAAAAGCCTTTGGAGGCAAACAAAACCGCAATCAATTTTGGTATTGAAGATAAAAAGGTTGTTTTTATTGATGATGTTCTCTACACCGGAAGAAGCATAAGAAGCGCTTTAACAGCCATTGGTGACTTTGGTCGCCCAACAGAGATAGAATTACTCACACTCATTGACAGAAGATTTAGTAGACATTTGCCCATACAACCAGATTACAGAGGTAGGCAAGTAGATGCTATTGATGGCGAAAAGGTAAAGGTTTGTTGGAAAGAAAACCATGGAGAGGATGCAGTCTATTTAATAAAAGAATACTAACAAGATGTCTGAATTAAGCGTAAATCACTTACTAGGAATAAAATACATCACAGAGAAGGACATACAACTTATCTTTGAAACTGCAGACCACTTTAAAGAAGTGATTCAAAGACCTATTAAAAAAGTACCTTCACTTAGAGATGTTACTATAGCTAACTTATTTTTCGAAAACAGCACGCGTACTAGGCTTTCTTTTGAGCTTGCAGAAAAAAGACTTTCTGCAGATATTGTAAATTTTTCTGCAGGATCTTCTTCAGTAAAGAAGGGAGAATCCTTGGTAGATACGGTTAATAATATTCTATCAATGAAAGTTGATATGGTAGTTATGAGACATCCCAACCCTGGGGCTGGTGTGTTCCTCTCAAAGCATATAAATGCGAGTATTATCAATGCTGGAGACGGTGCCCATGAACACCCAACTCAAGCCCTTTTAGATTGTTATTCGATCAAAGAACGATTGGGAGACGTGGCTGGCAAAAAAGTAGTAATTGTTGGAGATATACTTCACTCAAGAGTTGCTCTTTCCAATATTTTTGCGCTACAAAAACTTGGAGCAACTGTTAAGGTGTGTGGCCCTAAAACCTTAATGCCAAGACACATAGAGTCATTGGGTGTTACTTATGAGCCCAATTTAATAAACGCACTGAATTGGTGTGATGTAGCAAATATGCTACGGGTACAAAATGAGAGAATGGATATCAGTTATTTCCCATCTACAAGGGAGTATACCCAGCAGTTTGGACTCAATAAAAGCATCTTAGACAACCTGGATAAAGAAATTATTGTCATGCATCCAGGGCCAATTAATAGAGGTGTTGAGATTACAAGTGATGTGGCTGACTCCAAACAAGCCATAATTCTAGATCAAGTTCAAAACGGGTTGGCTGTACGGATGGCTATTTTATATTTATTGGCCTCTAAAATCAAAAGGAATGATAGTTAACACCTCTAGTACTTTTACTGTTTTAAAGGATCAAAAAGATGATATTGAAGATTTTGCAGGGTATTTAACTCGTTGTATTCCAACTAATTTTCAAGATCAAAATCTTATCATCGATTTGTTATCATACGCTCACCTCACTATTGAGCAATTACTTTTGTTTATTGATATTTCTAACAATCATAGAATCTCAAAACATTCTTTTGTGGTGGTAAATAGTGCTCTAGATCCAGATATAATACCTGATGAGATTATGGTAGTGCCAACTCTTTTGGAGGCGCAAGATGTTATTGAGATGGAAGAAATTGAGCGTGATCTTGGTTTTTAACACCATAGATTCTCTTGAGGTTTTTGCATAAAAAACATGAATTTGATTCTTAGGTTTAATCTAGTTTTTCAATAGTATGAAATTAACAATTGTTGGATGTCATTCTGCATCACCACGCTACGATGCAAATCCTACGGCTCAAATCCTAGAGGTAAAAGGCCATCTGTTTTTAATAGATTGCGGAGAGGGTACGCAAGTTCAGCTAAGAAAATTTAAAATTAAATTCGCTAGAATAAAACATATTTTTATTTCTCACCTGCACGGAGATCATTTTTTTGGTTTGGTAGGTTTGATTGCTACTTTTAAGCTTTTAGGGAGGGAAGCTAGCTTACATGTGTATGGACCAAAAGGCATTAAGCAAGCTATTTTATTTCAACTTAAGGTAGGTAAAACCTACACAAATTTTGATTTACACTTTCATGAGTTAGAGAGTGACAAACCAACGGTAATATTTGAGGATGCTATTTTGAGCATTACCACTATCCCTCTAAAACACAGAGTATATACAAATGGGTTTTTATTTAAGCAAAAGCCGGGTGAACGACTCTTAAATATTCAAAAAGCACAAGAGTTGGGAATAGACCCTTGTTATTATCAAAAAGCCAAACAAGGATTTGATGTGCCAGATAGCAATGACAATAAAGTTTCTAACACCACCATTACATTTGATCCAGCTCCTGTAAAGTCTTATGCTTATTGCAGTGACACCGCTTATTTTGATCAAATAATCCCTCAAATATCACATGTTACCTTACTTTACCATGAGGCTACTTTTTTACAACAACACGCTGAGCTAGCCCAAAAAACAATGCACAGCACTGCACAACAAGCAGCAATGATCGCTAAAAAAGCAAATGTAGGTACATTACTCCTTGGTCATTACTCTGGCCGCTACACTGATTACAATGAGTTTAAGTTACAGGCTCAGGAAATTTTCAAACAAACACTACTTGCTAAAGATGGTAAGGTTTTACAGTTATAGCAATAAAGGTGTTTTATTAGTTTGTTATTTCTTTTCAAATTTTTTCACATAATTTTAAAGATTCAGGTATATTTTTAATAACGCAAACTTTGTACCTTGCGGTAAAGAAATATTTATGGATAAGAACCTTCATAACTTCAGGAAATCTTATGAGAAAGGATCTCTTACTGAAGATACCATACTAGAAGATCCAATGCAGCAATTTGGTGTTTGGTTTGTTCAGGCCGAGAAGGAACACTCTATTGAAGAACCCAATGCCATGACCCTAAGTACTGTAGATGCTCAGGGTATCCCAAGAGGACGTGTGGTGCTTCTTAAAGAATATTCTAGCAAAGGGTTTATATTTTATACCAACTACAGTAGTGATAAAGGACAGGCCATTGCCAAAAACAACCATGTTTGTGTTTCTTTCTTTTGGCCTGGATTGGAACGTCAAATTATAATTACGGGTACAGCTGTAAAAATTTCAGAGCAACAGTCCAGTACTTATTTTAATAAAAGACCTCGCGAGAGCCAATTGGGAGCTGTGGTAAGCGATCAATCTAACATAATTGAAAGTAGAGAAGCCTTAGAAGAAAAACTACAGCAATTACAAAAACACTTTGACAACAAGACCATAGTAAAACCAGCCAATTGGGGGGGGTACTTAATACAGCCAACCTCCTATGAGTTTTGGCAGGGCAGGAGCAGTAGGTTACATGATAGAATCAAGTATACAAAAAACAATACTAGTTGGCGCATAGTTAGGCTGCAACCCTAGTTCTGTATACATTATCATAAGCAATAATAAACTGTTTAAAAAAACAATATGCTTTTCTGGTCATTATTGTAGGGTATATCAGAACAGTAGTAAATTTCTACCAAATAAGTAAGATACCCTCATAGAGAGAATTAAATTAAAACTATGACAGCAAAACAAGATAAAACTGCAAACAACAACTATTACAACCGTGAATTAAGCTGGTTGCAGTTTAATGCGCGGGTGCTGCAAGAGGCTGAAGACAAAACAACTCCGCTGCTTGAGAGGTTACGTTTTATTGGAATTTTTTCGAATAATCTGGATGAATTTTTTAAAGTACGGTATGCCACAATAAAGCGAATTGCTGATGCGGGTAAGGGTGGACGCAGTTTTTTGGGAGGTATCCCAGCCTCAGAGCTTATGGAACTTATTACCAAAACAGTTATTCAACAGCAAAAGATTAGTTTGGGTATTTTAAGTAGCATCAAAGAAAAGCTTAAAGAAGAGCAAATTTTTATTATCAATGAGACAGAGGTGTCTGAGTTTCACTCAGAATTTATTGCAGATTATTTTTTACAAAAAGTGAGTCCTGCAATGGCAGTGATCATGATTGGAGGACTAGAAAAATTTCCATCGTTAAAAGATAGCGCGGCCTATTTAGCGGTAAAAATGGAGATGATTAAAGATGACACAAATCCTGAATCAAAGAATAATTATGCCCTGATAGAAATTCCAAAAAATGTAGAGCGCTTTGTAGAATTGCCCTCAAATGATGGTAAAAAATACATTATTATTTTAGATGATTTGATACGGTATATGTTACATCAAATCTTTAGCATATTTGAGTACGATACTATTTCTGCGCACATGATAAAAATCACTCGTGATGCAGCCCTTGATATAGAGAGTGATTTAAGTAAAAGTTTTATCGACAAAATATCTAAATCTGTAAAAAATAGAAGTGATGGAGATCCTGTAAGATTAGTGTATGATAAAACCATAGATGATGAGACACTTTCCTTTTTGATGGATAAAATGGGAATAAAAAATTCTGATAGTATCAATCCCGGTGGAAGATATCACAACAGAAGAGATTATATTAATTTTCCTAATCTAGGACGTACAGACCTGCAATATGAAAAAATTAAACCCTTGCATGTATCTGGCTTATCTCTTGTTGGGAGCTTATTAGATAAAATTTCTGAAAGAGATTATTTGTTGCATACACCCTACCATACCTTCTCTTATGTGGTAAAGTTTTTGCGTGAGGCTGCATTAGATCCTACCGTAGAAACCATAAAAATAACCATCTATAGACTTGCAGAGGTATCTCATATTGCAAGTAGTTTGATTAATGCAGTTAAAAATGGGAAACAGGTAACGGTACAGATAGAACTTCAAGCACGTTTTGATGAACAGGCTAATATTGGTTATGCGGAACAATTACAGCGTGAGGGTGTAAAACTTATATTTGGAGTTGCAGGATTAAAAGTACATTGTAAAATATGTATTGTAGAAAGAAGAGAGCATCTTAAGCTGAAAAAATATTCCATTATAACAACAGGAAACTTCAATGAGTCTACGGCCAGGATATATACAGATTATACTTTATTTACAGCCAATCAAAAAATTGGCAAAGAGCTCAATAAGGTATTTGCTTTTTTTGAGGTTAATTACAAAATTAAAGCCTACAAACATCTAATTGTATCTCCCCATTATACAAGAACAGCGATTTATAATCTAATTGAAAATGAAATATTGAATACCCAACAGGGTAAAAAAAGTGGCATTAAATTAAAATTAAACAGCTTGTCTGATAAAAAAATTATAGACAAGCTTTATGCTGCCAGTAGGGCAGGTGTAAAAATTCAACTAATTGTTAGAGGGATCTGTTGCTTGGTTCCAGGGCTAAAGGGTATGAGTGAAAATATTGAAGTAATAAGCGTTGTGGATAAGTTTTTAGAACATCCAAGACTCTATATATTTGAAAATGAAGGAACTCCAAAGGTTTACATCTCCTCTGCAGATTTTATGCGTAGAAATTTAGACACAAGAGTAGAAATTTCTTGTCCAATTTATGACCCTCAAATAAAAGAAGAAATTTTAGAAACCTTTGATATTTGTTGGAGTGATAATGTAAAGGCCAGGCGCGTCTCTGAAAAACAAGACAACTTTTACAGAAAAAACAAAAATCCAAAAGTGCGATCGCAATTTGCACTTTATCAATATTTTAAAAATAAACTATAATTTGTTACACATACAAAAATATGCTGCCATAGACATAGGTTCTAATGCGATTCGTCTTCTCATTGCCACTGTAATAGAGAAAGAGGGGTTTCCTACTCAATTTAAAAAATCTTCCTTGGTACGCCTTCCTATCAGACTCGGTGCTGATGTATTTTTAAATGGTAGTATTTCTACAGGTAGCTACAAGCGTTTATTGGATGCAATGAAGGCCTACTCATTGATAATTAAAACTCATAATGTAGTTGCCTACAGGGCCTGTGCAACTTCTGCCATGCGAGAGGCTACAAATGGGAAACAAATTGTCTCAAAATTAAAGGCAGCAACGGGTATTGATATTCAGATCATTGATGGCAATGATGAGGCAGCTATTATAGCCATCACAGATTTAAGACAACTCATCAGTGATGACAAAGTGTTTTTATATGTTGATGTAGGTGGAGGTTCTACAGAATTTACTCTATTTGCTAATGGTCACAACATAGCCTCACAATCGTTTAAATTAGGAACCGTTCGTATTATAAACGATATGGTTAGTGACACAACATGGGAGAAGGCAAAAAATTGGGTAACTCAACATACAAAAGAGTATACAAAAGTTAATGTGATTGGTTCTGGGGGAAATATTAACAGTATTTATCGTTTCAGCGAAAAGAAGGTTGGCAAACCGCTTAGCTATTTGTTTATGTCTAACTTTTATGAACAAGTAAAACAGCTTGATTACAACCAACGTGTATTTGATCTAAAATTAAACCCAGATAGGGCAGATGTCATTATACCTGCAACACGTATTTATCTCTCTGCCATGAAGTGGGCAAAAGCCAAAAATATATTTGTTCCTAAAATTGGTTTGGCAGATGGTATTATCAAACAGCTTTATAATGATAGAAATAATCAACTTGAGACAACTAAATAGTTGATGATTATAAACTATCCATGCATAGTTTGGTTTTTACTCAAATCTTTCATTATTTGAGCTTCATAACTGAGTAACTCTTGCCATTTTTCATCAACCTCTTTGCGCTCACCATATT
>CATEMS010000246.1 GCA_949507465.1 Flavobacteriaceae bacterium | reverse complement strand
GAATCACTTGACGGCTTTTTATCCTTTAAACTATCTTGAGCTTCTGTAGGTGTTTTTTTTGTATTATACCAATAGCTTATGTGGGCTCCATAAGGTTTATTTTCTCCCTGATACATTGCATCTGCGCCAAACCTGCTTCCAGTTGGTTGCTGATAGGCTGCTTGATAAGCCGTTTGTGGGGTAAATACTTTTAACCTTTGCTCCAAAAGGCGAGTTTCTTTAGCTATGGCTCGCAGTGGGCTAATATCATCCAACACCCACGCAGCACGACCAAATGTGCCAATTACCAAATCGTTTTCTCTTTCCTGAATGACCAAATCTTTCACAGGCACCGTTGGGAAACCATGAGTCCATTTGGTCCAGTTTTTTGCCGCATCGGTAGAGTAATATAGGCCATCGTCTGTTCCTAAAAATAATAGGTTTTTTTCTTGGGGATCTTCTATAATACAAAGGGCATAACTTTGGGTGTCCTCTGGGCCTAGAATTCTATTCCAAGAGCGCCCATAATTTGTGGTGCGATAGGCATAGGGGGTATAATCAAACCTTCTGTAGTTGTTTGCTACCAAAAGCGCTTCTGCCTTGTTTTTGTTACTAGTTTTTATTTGTGTAATCCAACTCCCTTTGGGCAATCCAGGCAGTTTTGAGATGTCATCCCAAGATTCTCCTGCATTTTTGCTCACATGTACTCTTCCATCATCTGTTCCTACATACAAGACATCTTTCTCTACACTAGAGGGTTCAATAACCAGAATTGTGGTATGATTTTCTGCGCCAGTAGCGTCCATAGTAAGTCCTCCACTTTGGCTTTGCTTTTGTTTCTCTGGATCATTGGTAGTCAAATCTGGAGATATTACACGCCAGGTAAGTCCTTTGTCCAAAGATTTATGCACAAACTGGCTCCCAAAGTAAAGGGTGCTTGTATCAAAGGGATCTATATTAATTGCACTATTCCAGTTAAATCTCAGGACAACCTCAGGATCCTCATGGGTTGGTTTTACCGTGTAGTTATTTCCTGTTTGATGGTCATACCTACTTACAAAGCCTTGCTGGCTCATACTCCATCCATAACGGCTATCTTCTTTATCTGGAACCACATCAAAACCATCACCAAAGCTTATTTCTTGCCAATAGCTATTTCTGATGCCTTGGTCTTTCCAAACGTAAGCAGGACCTCTCCAACTACCGTTATCTTGCATACCACCATATACATTGTAAGGAAACTCATTATCTACATTGATGTGATAGAATTGTGCTACAGGTATATTACCAATAAAGCGCCAAGTTTTTCCTCCATCTCTGGTAATATTCATGCCGCCATCATTACCATCTATCATAAAATTTCCGTTGGTGGGATGAATCCACCAAGCATGATGGTCTGGATGTACTCCGTTATCAACCCCATAGGCTGGCATGAGTTGTTTAAAGTTTTTTCCACCGTCTTGGCTCACGTTAACATAAGTAAATACAGAATATACTCTGTTTTCATTTTGAGGGTCTACAAAAATATCACTGTAGTAAAAGGGCCTGTTTCCAATATCGTTTTTATCATTGGTTTTGGTCCAAGTAAATCCTGCATCAGTACTTTTGTAAAGAGCATTTTTTTTGGCCTCTATAAGCGCATAAATGATGTTTGGTTTGTTGGGTGCAATGGCAAGACCGATACGTCCTAAATCACCTTTAGGTAGTCCATCCTTTTCAGTTCGTTCTTCCCAGGTTTCACCTCCATTATAGCTTATAAAAATACCAGAACCCTCTCCACCAGATTTAAAAAACCAAGGTTCTCTTTTATGCTCCCACATAGCTACAATAATCTTGTTTGGGTTTGTTGGGTCCATCACCATATCTGCCACTCCTGTTTTATTATTTTGAAATAAAATTTGTTTCCAGGATTTTCCGCCATCTATTGTTTTGTAGACCCCACGTTGGGTGTGTTCTCCCCAGGGAGAACCAATAGCACCAACATACACCACATCTGGATTGGTAGGATCTATAAGTATTTTATGAATGTGTCTTGTTTTTTCTAAACCCATGGAGTTCCAGGAGTGGCCACCGTCTATAGATTTATACACTCCATAACCTCCGTTTAGACTATTTCTTGGGTTTCCCTCTCCAGTGCCTACCCAAATAACATCGGGATTTGATTGTTCAATAGCTAGGGCTCCAATAGAGGCAGTTTTTTCATTATCAAAAATAGGCTCCCAAGAAATACCACCACTGTTTGATTTCCACAAACCACCAGATGCTGTACCAACATACATAACCTCTGGGTTACTAATAACCACATCGATAGCTGTGACACGCCCAGACATACCTCCAGGGCCTATGTTTCTTGGCTTTAGATCTTGTAAGTAGTTGATGGGTAATTCTTGTGATAAAACGGTGGTGCAGATGCAAATAAGCATCAGAAGTAGACTTTTTTTCATAGCTAGTTTTTTCTTTTTAAACAAGTTTAAATATATACAAGCCAAACGGCAAATTCCTGAATTTAATCTTAAAATACACTTAAATTTTTCTGGTAGGGTTTTGTGTTTTTTAATAGCAGTTTAACGTTTGGTTTTTTTTGTTGCCCATAATAAGCTGTAATTTTATATGTATGAAAAAGCCACCAAAGCACACCCCATTACAACAGCAAAAATCTGGTTTTATATTCACCAAACACACTGCAAAACAGGAGTCCATCTTTGATCGTTTGTTTGGTGTTTTTCAAGAACTCATTACTCACACCTCTGGTGATTTTGATGAAGCTATTAATTGGTTGCACCAGTTAGATCAAGAGTATGAGATTACCACAGAAGACTATACCATTGATGATTTTATACAAGAATTAAAAGATCGTGGATACATCAGAGAAGAATTTCAGCAAGATGGAAACCAAGGTGATGGACAAGGCGATGGAAAATTAGCTATTACAGAAAAGTTAGAGAGAGCATTAAGAAAACGCGCTCTTGAGCAAATATTTGGAAATATCAAAAGATCTGGTCAAGGCAATCACAAAACCAAATTTATAGGTAGTGGTGACGAACAGTCTGGTGATTTTAGAAATTACCAATTTGGAGACGCTATGGATCAAATTTCCATGACCGAAAGCATTAAGAATGCTCAAATTAATAATGGCATTGGAGATTTCCGACTCACAGAAAATGATCTTGTAGTGGAGGAGTCCATGCATAAATCTCAGATGAGTACGGTTCTTATGATAGATATCAGTCACTCTATGATTTTGTATGGAGAGGATAGGATTACCCCAGCAAAAAAAGTTGCTATGGCACTCAGTGAACTCATCACTACCAGATATCCTAAAGATACCCTAGACATTTTAGTGTTTGGTAATGATGCCTGGCCAATCAAAATCAAAGATTTACCCTACCTAAGGGTAGGACCTTACCACACCAATACCGTTGCTGGACTAGAATTGGCAATGGATATATTAAGAAGAAAGCGCAATACCAACAAGCAAATATTTATGATCACAGATGGCAAACCCAGTTGTTTGAAACTTCCGGATGGGAGGTATTATAAAAATAGCAATGGTTTGGATGAGCATATTGTAAACAAATGTTACATGATGGCAGCCCAGGCGAGAAAATTGCATATTCCTATTACCACTTTCATGATCGCAAGCGATCCTTACCTGCAGCAGTTTGTTGATCAATTCACCCTAGCCAATCAAGGAAAATCTTTTTATACTGGTTTACAAGGTTTAGGAGAAATGATTTTCACTGATTATGATACCAATAGAAAACAGAAATTAAGATAACAGAACTTACAAAGATCTACCAAACCATACCGTTAAATACACTTACACACAATCATGGACATACAACAAACCAATACTCTTGGAGCTCTAAAAAAATCAGGCTATACATACAAATCAATAAAAGATGAGTTGCGCTCAAACCTACTAGATAAATTAACAAAAAACAAGGCTGTCTTTGAAGGTATACACGGTTATCAATATACGGTTATTCCTGAACTAGAACGTGCCATTTTATCAAAGCATAATATTAATTTGTTAGGGCTTCGTGGACAGGCAAAAACACGTTTGGCAAGACAAATGGTGACCTTGCTAGATGAGTATATACCCGTGGTTGCTGGCAGCGAAATAAATGATGACCCTTTTCAACCTATCTCTAGATTTGCCCAAGATTTAATCTCAGAAAAAGGAGATGATACCCCAATTACATGGTTACATCGAGACATGCGCTTTTCTGAAAAACTGGCCACTCCAGATGTTACAGTAGCAGACATTATTGGTGATGTAGACCCAATTAAAGCTGCAAACTTAAAGTTGAGCTATGCAGATGATAGAGTAATTCACTTTGGAATGATACCAAGAGCCAATAGGTGTATTTTTGTGATCAATGAATTACCTGACCTACAGGCTCGCATCCAAGTTGCTTTGTTTAATATACTACAGGAAGGAGATGTTCAAATTAGAGGTTTTGCATTAAGACTGCCATTAGATATCCAGTTTGTGTTTACAGCAAACCCAGAAGACTACACCAACAGAGGTAGTATTGTAACACCACTTAAAGATAGGATAGGCTCACAGATACTTACACATTACCCACAGACCCTTGAGGTTGCAAGAAGCATTACTGCTCAAGAAACAGCAAGTGCAGCAGCAGAGAAAGCCCATGTATATGTTCCAGATTTAGCAAAAGACCTACTGGAACAAATTAGTTTTCAGGCCAGAGAGAGTGAATTTATAGATTCCAAAAGCGGTGTTAGTGCTCGTTTGAGTATTACTGCATTTCAAAACTTACTAAGTACCGCAGAGCGTAGAGGTTTAAAAAACGGTAATCCGCAGACTGCTCTGCGTCTTAGTGACTTTTTAGGAGTCATACCCTCTATAACAGGAAAAGTAGAGTTGGTCTATGAAGGGGAGCAAGAGGGTGCAGACCAGGTTGCAATCCAATTAGTAGCTGATGCGGTGAAAACTCAATTTTTGCGTTATTTTCCAAAAATAGAAAAGTTGCAAAAACAAGACGATAAAGATCCTTACCATGAGCTTGTAGATTGGTTTTTTCAACAATCCAGCTTTGAGCTTCTTGATACTTTGGATGATCAAGAGTATCAATTACAGTTAGATAGAATAGAACCTTTGGATGATCTAATACAAACTTATGTTCCTCAAACCATCAATGACGATATACCATTTATGAAAGAGTTTATTTTGTGGGCTATGGTAGAGATGAAAAAGTTAAGTAAATACAATCTTACAGACGGAGTTAGGTTTAAAGATATGTACGGCGGGTATATAAGCGGATTGTAACCTTATTTAACGAAAAAATCTGGATAGGTAGCATCAAGATTTTTTACCAGGATTTACCGATTTAAAATTTTTAGCTTGCTCTTTTGATGACCTCTAGTGCAGCTCGCTCACCAGCAATTATTGCGGCGTTCAAAGAGCCGTTTAATTGGATATCTCCAGCTAGAAATATGCTTTCTGTGAGTCTTGTCTCAGAGGGAAGCATTTCATATTGTATGTTTTCTAAATTTGGCAAAGCCATGGGTATGTTGTAATGTTTTATAAAGGTGCAAGATTCTATTTTACACAACTCTTTTAATTCTTTTTCAACGGCAGTAATCAGCTGGTTATTTGTTAGGTTTTGATTCTCTATAACAGTAACACAAAGAAGTTCTTTTTTTGCAGTGGCGATTGTTTTAATACTTGAGTGATAAAAAATATTATTAATCAAAGCGCTGGGCTTTGCGATAAGTCCTATAAGCGGTTTTTTAATATTTCTTTTTGGCGTTTCAAAATAAAGGGTGTCACAAGATTTCCAGGGTGTAGCTTGGTTTTTTAAATTAGAAACAAGTTCACTAGCCTGGGTTGTGATAATTGTAAAGTTGCTTTTAATAATGTCTCCGGATTCAAGTTTGATATTATTGTTTTCAACACCTTTTACCTTTGTGTTGTAAATGCAGGTTGTGTTTTTTAATTTTTTTGCCAATTGTTTTGGTATGGCTTCTATGCCATGTTTTGGCAAAGTAGCCATGCCTTCTCCAAACATTTTATAGACAAATTCAAACATTCTACTTGATGTTTCTAATTTGTTTTCTAGAAAAATCCCGCTAAAAAAAGGGGTGAAAAAATCTGTAATAATGGCGTCAGAAAATCCAATATCTTCAAGATATAAGCGTGTTGATTGTTCTTTTTCCGCAAATATTTCTTGACTTGTTTTTTTCTTTAACCTTTGGTTTAGTGCCAGTATTTT
>CATEMS010000245.1 GCA_949507465.1 Flavobacteriaceae bacterium | reverse complement strand
TATTTACAAATGATACGATTGTATTTGGCATATTGATGATTGCTCTTGGGGTAATCTTTTATACTTCCTCAAAAAAGCAGGGCTCTTGGAAAGCCTTTTATAGCATTGTACCTGCGTTATTTGTAGCTTATTTTATTCCGGCATTACTAACCACCACTGGAGTTATAGCTCCAGAGTGGACAAGCATATCACAAACAGGGGAGGTAGCTTCTGGAAAAACAAGCTTGTATTATGTTGCAAGTAGATACCTACTGCCCGCTGCACTTGTTTTAATGACCTTGAGTATAGATTTAAAAGCTGTTTTTAATCTAGGACCAAAAGCACTAATTATGTTTTTAACGGGTACCACTGGTATCATTATAGGTGGTCCAATTGCTGTTTTATTGGTGGGCAGTTTTTGGCCAGAGGCAATAGGTGGCCAGGGAGCAGATGCTGTTTGGAGAGGTTTATCTACCCTAGCAGGAAGCTGGATTGGTGGTGGTGCAAATCAAACTGCTATGTTGGAGGTTTATGGGTATAACCAAGCCCTGTATGGAGGGATGGTTTTTGTAGATATAGTTATAGCCAATGTATGGATGGCCATCATCCTAATTGGTATTGGTAAGTCAAAAAAAATAGACAAGTGGTTGGGTGCAGACACCACAGCCATTGAAGAGTTAAAAGAAAAAGTCTCCAATTATACCCAACAGGTAAGCAGAAACCCATCACTTACAGATTTAATGATTTTGGCAGCTATCGCTTTTGGTACTGTTGGATTTGCTCATTTTGGTGCAGGATACCTAAGCGCATTTTTTACAGATTTTGTAAACGGTTTGACTCCTGGGCTAACACGTAATTTATTTACCTTTTTGAGTTCTTCTTTTTTCTGGATGATTTCTATCACTACCGCTATTGGCATTGTGTTATCCTATACCAAACTAAGAACCTATGAAGGAGCAGGTGCTAGTAAATTTGGAAGTGTTTTTATTTACATACTGGTTGCAACCATCGGGATGAAGATGGATTTAATGCTCATTTTTGATAACTGGCAACTTATTATTATTGGCGCCGTTTGGATGAGTATTCATGCAGGACTGCTTATACTTGTTGCCAAATTAATTAAAGCACCATTTTTCTTTTTAGCAGTAGGTTCTCAGGCAAATGTTGGTGGTGCAGCCTCTGCTCCTATTGTGGCTTCAGCATTTCATCCATCTTTAGCAACCGTAGGTGTTTTATTGGCCGTATTTGGATATGCCATTGGTACAATTGGTGCCGTTGCCTGTACTTTTTTAATGCAAATAGCAGCCGCTGGGTAAGGAAAAAGCGTTAAAAATAGAAACAACCTCCCTTTTGTTTTCTAAAATTTTACCCCATCTTTACCAGGCCAAACAACAAACTATCATGAAACAACTTACCCTTTTATTTATATCCAGCCTATTGCTTATAAATTGCACCACTACTCCAAAAGCAAACCAAATGCGGCTATCAGGATTTGTGGATGGCATGAAAGAGGGAACCTTACTACTGCAAAAAACCAATAACAATAACTTTATAACTGTAGATTCTATGGTTGTTAAGGGAGATGCTAATTTTAATTTTTCTGAGAAAATAGAAAGCCCAGAATTATACTTTTTAAGCCTAAAAATACAAAACGTAAACAGGGAGGTTGGTGCTATTGCATTTTTTGCAGAACCTGGTGATATGACTATCAATACCACACTTAATAATTTTCTAGAAAACGCTATAATTACAGGATCTGAAAATCAAAAAAAATACACCCAGTACAAAACACTCATCAAACGATACTCAGATAGAAACAAAGACCTCACCCAGCTACTTATTAGTGCCGCTGAGGCTAAAAACATAAAAGACATAGACTCTATAGACACGCTCCAAAAAAGAGTTTTAGCAGGCAGCTATCTTGCCACTGTAAACTTTGCACTAAACAACAAAGATTATGAAATTGCTCCTTTTCTGGCCCTAAGCGAAATTTATAATGCAAATCCAAAATACCTAGACACTATATACAGTAGCTTAAACCCAAAAATAAAAGCATCTACCTATGGGGTTGCTTTAAAAGAATTTATTGAACAAACAAAAAGCCAGGACAGTATATAAAACTCTTTCTTGGATAAGGTGTATAGGTTCAAATTATATCTTGAGATAGTTGTTTTAAAAAACAATACTTTTGTAGAAATATCTTAGTAACATTTATGTACGATTTTACCATCATAGTACCTGTATACAATGAAGAGGATAATTTGACTCGTGTTGAGAAAGAGCTGTTAG
>CATEMS010000244.1 GCA_949507465.1 Flavobacteriaceae bacterium | reverse complement strand
TTATGGGAGTGCCAAAAAACAAGCACTTAAAGCATTTAAACAAACGGTGGATTAATCGCTTTGTAGACTGGATGGAAAACAAAGTACGTCACAAGCGTATTGCTATTTATATTATTTCTGTTGTATTATTATGCATAAGTATCATTGGAATTTATACGATAAAAATCTCTGGTTCACTGGTAGAGGATATGCCAAAGAAGGCTGAGTTTTTTGAATCCATAAGATTTTTCGAGAAAGAGTATAAAGGCATTATGCCTCTTGAAATTTTAGTAGATACCAAACGAAAGAAAGGGGTCATGAAGTTAGCAACTTTAAAGCGAATGAATGAGCTACAAGAGTATATAGAGGAATTCCCTGAGTTTTCAAAATCCCTTTCTGTGGTAGATTTAGTAAAATACTCTAAGCAAGCCTATTACAACGGCAATCCAGAATATTATCAATTACCCAATAGCCAAGAGAGAAGCTTTATTTTAAGTTATGCCAAAAGCAGTACCAAAGACACAAATTTGCTAAAAAGTTACGTAGACAGTACAGGGCAGTATGCGCGTATTACTACTTTCATGAAAGACACAGGCACAGAACGTTTTGATAGAATTGAGGAAGACCTCAAGGCAAAGGCGCTTAAAATTTTTCCAGAAGATAGGTACACCATAAATTTTACAGGAAAGGCCTTACTCTTTCAAAAAGGAACCAAATATTTAGTTAAAAATTTAATTATCAGCCTTTCGCTTGCCATTCTGTTGATTGCCCTTTTTATGGCTTGGATGTTTCGAAGCTTTAAAATGATCTTGGTTTCTTTAATACCTAACTTGCTTCCCTTAATTATTACAGCAGGATTAATGGGCTTTTTGGGAGTTCCTATAAAGCCATCCACCATCTTGGTATTTAGTATAGCCTTTGGTATTTCTGTAGATGATACAATTCATTTTTTGGCTAAATATCGTCAGGAACTAATTGCCAATAATTGGAGGATTAAAAAATCTGTATATGCTGCACTACGTGAAACGGGAATAAGTATGTTTTATACTTCCATAGTGCTATTTTTCGGTTTTTCTGTATTTGCCCTCTCTAGTTTCGGTGGTACCGTAGCCCTGGGCGGATTGGTTTCTGTGACTCTTGTGTTTGCCATGTTAGCAAATTTATTATTGCTTCCTTCTCTGCTACTCTCTCTTGAAAAAAGTATAGCCAACAAAAAAACCTTAAAAAAACCCTCCTTAGGGATCTTACCAGAAAACATGGAAGTAGAGCAAAAGGAGTTAAAATAGTCAATACTCATTTCTAATATCTGAATTATAACCTATCTTTATAGCCTGATTTTTTGATTATGAAACACACTGAAATAGCACACATTTTACAAACAGAACCTACCATCAATGAACTTACAATCCGAGGTTGGGTTCGCTCCTTTAGAAGCAATCGTTTTATTGCCGTTAATGATGGTTCTACTATAAAGAACTTACAATGTGTTTTAGATTTTGAGAATTTTGATCAAGACTTACTAAAGGATATTACCACAGGAGCTTGTTTAGAAATTACTGGGGAGCTTGTAAAAAGCCAAGGGCAAGGACAGGCAGTAGAGGTGCAAGTATCTTCCATTAACATATTAGGTACCGCAGATCCAGAACAAGTAAAACGAACCATTCTTTCACCAAAGCGGCACAGTCTAGAAAAATTACGTGAGCAAGCACACCTGCGTGTGCGCACCAATACTTTTGGAGCAGTAATGCGTTTACGATCAAAACTGTCTTTTGCTGTGCACGAGTATTTTCAGAAAAACGGGTTTAATTATATGCATACGCCAATTATCACAGGCAGTGATGCAGAGGGGGCAGGAGAAATGTTTAGGGTGAGTGCACTGGATCCAAAAAATCCACCTTTGGATGACAAGGGAGATGTGAATTACAAAGAAGATTTTTTTGCGAAAGAAACGAACCTTACTGTAAGTGGCCAGTTAGAAGCAGAAACTTTTGCCATGGGGCTAGGAAAGGTTTACACTTTTGGGCCTACCTTTAGAGCAGAAAACAGCAATACATCTCGTCATCTGGCAGAATTCTGGATGATAGAACCAGAGGTTGCCTTTAATGATTTGGCAGACAACATGGACCTGGCAGAAGATTTCATAAAATATGTCATCACCTATGTCTTAGAAAACTGCCAAGATGATTTACTGTTTTTAGAGCAAAGGCTCATACAGGAAGACAAAAGTAAACCAGCCGCACAGCGTCAAGAAATGACCCTACGTGAAAAATTACATTTTGTAGTAGATAATAATTTTAAACGTGTAAGTTATACCGAGGCCATAGACATTTTAAAGAACTGCAAGCCCAACAAAAAGAAGAAATTTAAGTATCTTATAGATCAGTGGGGTGCAGACTTGCAAAGTGAACACGAACGCTTTTTGGTAGAAAAACACTTTAAGTGCCCGGTAATTTTATTTGATTATCCTGCCACTATTAAAGCTTTTTACATGCGTTTAAATGAAGATCAAAAAACAGTACGTGCCATGGATGTATTGTTTCCTGGTATTGGGGAGATAGTGGGAGGATCTCAACGTGAAGAGCGATACGATGTGCTGAAGCAAAAAATGAAAGCCATGGATATTAGCGAGGAAGAATTATACTGGTATCTAGACCTAAGGAAGTTTGGGACTTGTACTCACAGTGGATTTGGACTTGGTTTTGAACGTCTTGTTTTGTTTGTAACTGGTATGGGAAACATAAGAGATGTAATCCCTTATCCAAGAACACCAGGCAACGCAGAGTTTTAAAACGATATTATAATACACCTGTTGTATATTAAAACCAGTGCTGTACCGTTTTGTATATAACTGGTTTTTTTTAACTTTATGATTCACACTTTTTTTCAATGCTAAAACAGTTTCTAAATTTCAAGTTATCTCAGAAATTATCTCCACAACAAATCCAGTTGATGAAGTTAATTCAACTGCCAACACAAGCCTTTGAGCAGCGTGTATCTCAGGAGATGAATGAAAATCCTGCATTAGAAAAAGGAAAAGAGGAGGTCAGTGAATTTGACCAAGACAGCAATGATGATTATCAAGATACCATAGAGGATGCTTCAGAGATTAATATCGATGCCTATCTAAGCGATGATGAAACGCCAAGCTACAAATTAAATGCAAATAACTACAGCGCAGATGATAAGCAAACCCATATGCCCTATGCAGCTGGGCAATCTTTCACACAACATCTGATGCAGCAATTAAACACCTACAGACTCGAAGAGAGTGAGAAAGAAATTGCAAAATTTCTGGTAGGAAGTGTAGATGAGAGCGGGTATATTCGCAGAGAAATAGCAGATATTGTTGATGATCTGGCCTTTACCCAAAATGTATACACCACCCAAAGTGCTGTAGAATCGGTATTAGATAAGGTACAAGAACTAGACCCTGCAGGTGTTGGAGCTAGAGATTTACAAGAATGCTTATTGCTTCAATTAAAGAGAAAGCAACAAAGCCCGAGTGTTGTTTTAGCTTTTGATATTTTAACCCAAAGCTTTGATCAATTTTCAAAAAAGCATTACAAAAAATTACTTCAAAAATTTACTATTTCAGAAAATGAGCTAAGAGCTGCCATTCATGAGATTGAAAATTTAAACCCAAAGCCAGGTGGAGCTATTTCAAGCAATACAAGAATGGTAGAGCATGTCGTACCAGATTTTGCCATACATATTGTTGATGGTGTTTTAGAATTAACCCTCAATGGAAGAAATGCTCCAGAATTGCATGTCTCATCACAATACGCTAACATGCTAAAAGGCTATAAAGAATCAAAAGATAAATCAAAGTCACAAAAAGAGGCGGTTCAATTTATCAAACAAAAATTGGATGCAGCCAAATGGTTTATTGATGCCATTAAACAGAGGCAACAAACACTTTTTGTGACCATGAATGCCATTATGCACCAACAAGAGGCTTATTTTCTCTCCGGAGACCAACGCAAGTTAAAACCCATGATATTAAAAGATATCGCAGATAAAATTGGCATGGATATTTCTACTGTATCTAGGGTAGCAAACAGTAAATATGTAGATACACCTTATGGCACAAAACTCATAAAAGAGTTTTTTAGTGAATCTATGAAAAATGATCAAGGAGAGGATGTATCTACCAAAGAAATTAAAAAAATCCTTGAAATAACTATAAGCGAGGAGGACAAGAAAAAACCTCTCACCGATGATAAACTGGCTAAAATCCTTAAAGAAAAAGGGTATCCTATTGCCAGACGTACTATTGCTAAATATAGAGAACAATTAGAGCTGCCTGTTGCACGTCTTAGAAAAGAACTTTGATGAATCAAATTTTGCGCATTTCAGGTTATATTTTTCATCCCTTGTTAATGCCAGTTTTTGGTGTACTGTGCTATTATGCAAATACCCCTCGCTTTACAGAGCCTCAGATTTTGTTGGCCAATATATATGCAATCGTAACCCTCACAGCTTTTACACCCGTTGTTTTATTCTTTATGCTCAAAAATATTGGAGTTATCTCTAGCATACACCTTATAGACGTAAAAGAGCGAAAGTATCCTCTTATGATACAAGTAATTTTAGTATTATTAATACTAAAATTAATCTTCAAGCCCTATCAAGATATAGAATTGTATTATTTTTTTGTGGGTATTCTTGGCGCATCGCTGAGTGCACTTTTTTTGGTATTTTTTAACCTCAAAGCAAGTCTTCACCAAATGGCAATAGCTGGAGTTACTATTTTTTTAATTGGAATCAGCATCCATTTTAAAATAAATATGCTTGGTTTGATAATGCTTTTATGTCTTATAAATGGTCTAGTTGCTAGCTCAAGAATTCACACAAAATCTCACACTGTGATAGAATTATGTTTGGGGTTTGTGATAGGTGGGATTCCTCAGTTTTTACTTTTTGGTTTTTGGGTCTAAGAAGACAGTAAACTTTCCTTACAGAAAGAAAAATAAAAGACCTAGTTTTAAAGCGCTCATCTCTATTGGAGTACCATTGGTTGTGATTGCATTATCAAACAGGGGGGTGATGCCATAATAAGCAAAGAAATTTACAGTATTGTAACCAATTGATAAGGTGGCCCCCAGGCGCAGGTTATTAAACTCTGGAATATTTGTTTGTACAACGGTGTTACTCCCTTGTTTGAAAGAAGATTTATACCAATAACTATAACCAAGTCTTAGACCTGCATAAAAGCGCCAAAACTTATAATGTTGCGCGCTTGAAGTTCGCCATCTAAATTCAAGAGGGATTTCTAAACTTGCGGTGCTAAATCTGTTCACATCATAAGCAATATCATTGTTGCTCAGAGAGGTAAATATAGTGCGGTTTAACTCATCTTTATCTATGGATAGTGTTGTTCCATAGGCATCGAAACTAGCCCCCAGGCCCAATGCTATAGAGAGATTTCTGCGGGGATTTATTGGCATGTCTCTTGTAAAGCCAAAGTGAAGAGCCCCCGATAACCCTTGGGAGTCAACAAACTCTGGGGTATTAACAAGAGCATTATAGGTTACACCAAAATAAAATTGATCTTCTCTATATTTTGTATCCAAAGAATCCAAGGTAAGCTCTTTTTGGGCAAACAAAGCGCTCACACATAAAAAACAACTCACAAAATACAATTGATGCCTCATGGGTTAAATATAATCCAATTTTAAATGCTTGTGAAATAAAAAAACGCCTTTTCTATTTTTAGAAAAGGCGTTTTTAATTCTTGTAATAAGTTATTACTGTTGCACATCGTTACCTGGAGCAGTGATGTAAATTACTTTCACCATGTTTAAGTCTCTTAATTTTTCTTTGACATCTTGCAATAAACCAACGTTAGTTTGCTCATCAACCTTTAAACCAACTACAACTTTTCCTTGCAGCTCTGGTATGAGTTTGGTTCTGGCCTCAGACAAGGCAAATTCTAGAGAATTAATATCAGTATACTTGTCTCCTATTTGAATTTTACCTTCGGTTCCAAACTTATCTTGGTATCTAGAACTTGGTTTCCCTGCATAAATAAAAACAGAGCGATCTTTCTTGAGTTTTTCTACTTGATCTGCTTTAGGAAGTTTTTGTTGCACCAACATATTATCTTTTCTCAATACAGTAACTACCATAAAGAAAAACAATAACATAAATACAATATCTGGCAAAGATGCTGTATTTACTGCAGGCAATTCGCCACCTTTTTTCTTGTTAAACTTAGACATAAAACTGTTTTTTATTGAGATTTTTTAGCTTCTGCTTCAGATAATTTCATCGGAAAGAGAGCTTGAATTTCTTTTAACTTTGCTTGAGCTTTCTCTTCATTGCCTTTATAGTCGCCAGTGGCTATGGCATTTTTCACCTTGGTAAACTTAAACCCAAACAAACGCTCAGATTCTCTGTCGCGCAAAAAATTATAGGCTGCTACTAGCTCATTTTGAACCTGTATGTAGGTCTTGTAGGAGGTTTCGCGATCACTCTTCACGGTAATAATTGCTTTCTCTGGATTATCTGAGGAGCTTATATCTTTCTCCCCCTTACAATAGTTGCAAGACCCATCACCACCATTATCTAAAAAGGCAATAGCTGCTTGTCTAATGTCTTGAATATCCATCAGATCATTATCTGCAAGAATTTGATCTTCTTTGTTTACAGTAACAACAAAAATATTTTTTTCTTTGATATCTACTGGAGGTTGTTCGTCTTGCTTTGGTGGTAATTGACGTGCAATTCCTTTATCTTTTTCTATGGTTGTTGTTACCAGAAAAAAGATGAGTAATAAAAACGCAATATCTGCCATAGAACCAGCATTCACCTCTGGTGTTGCTCTTCTTCCCATACTATCGAGTTGTTAGTTTTTTAACTCCACTAAATGCCATTGCAATAATAGCTAACACAGACATGATATAAAAAGCATAAAGTCCTGTACCTATAAATCTTGAGGTTTGTGCTGTTACAAGTTCTCCGTCTTTTGTGAAGGTCTCTACTCCATCTGCCATTACATAAGAAATTACAAATATCAGGACAAAAGCACCTACAGACATAAGTGTCTTTTTAACATCTCCTCCGGCAATGCCTTTTAGAACAAAAAAGACAACTGTTATCAGTAATATTGCAAACGTTAAATACGCTACATAGAGAAAAGAGTCTAAACCCTCACCTCCACTTGCTATTACAGCTTCATCTCCTTTTATCGTCAACATCCCCCATAAAAGGATACCAGCTACGCCAAGAACTAAAGCTACTATTTTAGAAATTTTATGTAAACCCATTGTTTGGTTCTTTTAAAGGTTATTTTTTGTTTTTGTAGTCAATCAACATATCAATAAGTGTAATTGATGCATCTTCCATTGAGTTTACAATACTGTCAATTTTTGCAATGATGTAATTGTAAAATATTTGAAGAATAATGGCTACAACTAGTCCAAATACTGTAGTTAATAGGGCTACTTTAATACCCCCTGCTACAAGCGATGGGTTCATATCTCCTGCTGCCTCAATTTTATCAAAGGCTGTAATCATACCTATTACTGTACCCATGAAACCTAGCATGGGTGCCAGTGCAATAAATAGTGAGACCCAAGAAACATTTTTCTCTAGTTGTCCCATCTGCACACCTCCATAGGCTACAACAGCTTTTTCTGCAGCCTCAATACTCTCGTCTGCACGTTCTAACCCTTGATAGTAAATTGATGCTACAGGTCCTTTGGTGTCTCTACACACTTCT
>CATEMS010000243.1 GCA_949507465.1 Flavobacteriaceae bacterium | reverse complement strand
TTATCTAGGGCAATTAGCGCTATTTGCATTAGCATAAAATGACATTCTATTTTTTAATGATGCGTTGTATTTCTTGGCGCTCTAAAAAGAATACTAGTAACAAAAATACCAATAATAATGCAGTTCCAATCCAAAGGTTTCTCTCAAAAACGTAGAATGATACTCCCGCAAAACCAATTGCAATAACAAGGTATATACCAATGCGTTTTACATCATAGGGAACCCGGTAGTATTTGCGCCCTAAAAAATAAGATAGAAACATCATGCCCCCATAAGCTGCAAGGGTTGCCAGCGCAGCTCCCATATAGCTTATCTTAGGTATTAATATAAAGTTTAAACCAAGGGTTATACCGGCTCCAATTACAGAGATATAAGCGCCGTATTTTGTGCGATCTGTAACTTTATACCACACAGATAAATTGTGATATATCCCTAAACATAAATTAGCTAGTAAAATAATTGGCACAATAGAGAGAGCTACCCAGTAGGACTCGTTTTTTATTAAAAGAGTTTTAAAAAAGTCTATGTACACCACAACAACAAGAAGAATAGCACTGCCGCAAATAGCATAGTATTTGGTAATTGTAGCATAGGTTTTTTTGGCATTTGTTTGCTTGGCATGGTTAAAGAAAAAAGGCTCTACACCAAGCCTAAAGGCTGTGGCAAATAGCGTCATAAAAACACCCAATTTATAACAAGCCGCATATACCCCTACCTCACTGGCAGCAATGTCTGAAGGCAATAAATAATTGAGCAGAATCTTATCAAATGCTTCGTTGATAGAAAAAGCAATGCCTGCAATGAGCACAGGAAAAGAATAACGTACCATCTTTTTCCAGAGAGCTATACTAAAATTAAACCCTATTTTTAAGTACACTCCTAAAAGCATAATTAGAGTTGCCCCGCTTGCAATTACATTAGAGATAAAAACATACAAAACAGTGTTGTCTTTAATATATAAAGAGTCCCAAAATATATTGGGGTGATCAACAACAAGCAGTGGCAGGGCTAATAAAAAAAATAAATTACATCCTAGGTTTATAGATACATTTATAATTTTAATCAGCGCATACTTTAAGGGTTTTTCATTGGCTCTAAACCACACAAAAGGAATGATAACAAGTGCATCTAGCACCAAAATTAAAAGTGCGAAGCTAATAAATTGAGTGTCAAAATCAATGAGTTGTGCCAGTTGTTCTCGAAACAAAAACGCCACTAAAAAAAAAGAAAGTGATGACATCCCCACAGACACCAAAGCTGTAGACTGCACAGTTTTTTTTTGTGAAGGGGCTTTATTTATAAACCTAAAAAAAGCTGTCTCCATACCATAGCTTAACACCACATTGCCCAAAATGATATAAGACATTAGCGTAGCGTACAGACCAAAATCTGAGGGCTTTAGCACGCTGGTATACAAGGGCACTAGTGCAATGGCCAATGCCCGCGGTAATACCGTTGCCAGGCCGTAAATAAATGTTTGTTGAAATAATTTTTTAAAAATCCGCAAGACTTCACATGTTTGGGTGTATAAAGGTAGCCAAATTAATTCTTGTGATGCTTTCTCTCTTGGAGCAAGGGTAGTGGAAAATTGCTATTGAGTGTTAATTTATGAGCATAAGTTAAACTAAAAAAGTCTGTTTGGCTAAAAGCGAAACAGACTCTGTAGTTGTATAAGACTATGTTAAAACTATCCAGCAAGCGCTTCTGCACCACCAACAATTTCTAGAATTTCATTGGTAATAGCAGCTTGACGGGCCTTATTGTACTGTAATTTTAAAGCATCTCTAAGCTCTGTTGCATTATCAGTTGCTTTGTGCATAGCTGTCATTCTAGCTCCGTGTTCACTGGCAACACTATCTCTTATAGCTTTAAATAACTGTGTTTTTAAACTCTTAGGGATTAATCCCTCCACAATCTCTGGTTTTGTAGGCTCAAAAATATAATCCACAGTATTTGTGGTATCGGTTTGTTCTGGCGGTAAAATTGGCAAGAATTGTTCTTGCATAACAATCTGTGTGGCAGCATTTTTAAAATGATTATACACCAATACTATTTTATCATAAGCACCCTTGGTAAATTTATCCATTAACATCTGTGCTATGTCTGAAGAGGACTTGAAGTTTAAATCATCAAAAATAGTTGCGTTAAATTCTATAACATTTGAATCTTTACTAATGATATCGTTCCCTTTTTTACCAATGGTTACAAAATCAACCTGCTTGCCTGCATACGTTTTTTCTTTTAAGGCCTTACTTGCTTTTATTATGTTGGAGTTAAAAGCTCCTGCCAACCCACGGTTTGAAGTAATGGCAACAACCAATACTTTGTTTACCTCACGCTGTTGCGCAAAACTACTTCCACTATCTGAGTCTAGTGTTGCACTCAGATTTTGTAATAACTCCGTTAATTTTTCAGAATAGGGGCGCATTGCTGTAATGGCGTCTTGCGCTTTTTTCAGTTTTGCTGCAGACACCATTTTCATGGCACTGGTAATTTGCATGGTTGATCCAACCGATGCTATTCTGTTTCTAATTTCTTTTAAGTTTGCCATTTCATTTAGTTATTAGTAAAACACCAGACATTACTACTGTTTTACCAGCTAAAACATATAAAATTTATGCGCTGTATTTTGCAGATAAATC
>CATEMS010000242.1 GCA_949507465.1 Flavobacteriaceae bacterium | reverse complement strand
ATGCATGGTTTGTTGTGTGCCATAGTTTTTAATAATTTCTCCTTCAAAATCTATGAGTTCTTGCCATCTTTTCTCTACATCAATACCTTGTCCATATTTTCTGGCAAAGCCCAAAAAAGTGGTGTAATGACCAGCCTCACTTATCATGAGTTCTCTATAAAATGCAGAGAGTTTTTTATCTTTAATCCGCTCACTAAGAAGTTTAAAACGCTCACAACTTCGGGCTTCAATCATTGCAGAGAATAGAAGTCTATCTACCATGGCCTGCTGTGGGCTACCTCCTTTATTGGTAAATTGGTATAATTGATTCACGTAGTGATCCTTGCGTTCTCTCCCTAGTTTGTAACCTCTTTCCTTGATAATATTGTGTACCATCTCAAAATGCTCTAGTTCTTCTTGTGCAAGTTTTATTAGATCTGTTACCAGGTCTTCTAAATGGCTGTTTAGTGTAATTATAGTAATGGCGTTGCTAGCAGCCTTTTGTTCACACCAAGCGTGATCTGTTAGTATTTCTTCAAGATTGCTCTCTGCAATTGTTACCCATCTTGGATCTGTAGCGAGTTTAAGGTGTAGCATGATAAAAATCAGTGTTTTAAATTTCGTAACCCTTCATAAACAACAATACTTACGGCATTTGCCAAATTTAAGCTTCTGATATGTTTGCTGTAGAGTGGTATTTTATATAATTGTGATGGGTGATTTTTTATAATTTTACTAGAAAGACCTACAGATTCTTTCCCAAAGACTAAAAACAGATCATCCTGGTAGGGTATGTCCAAATAATCGTTGGTGGCATTACTAGATAAAAAGACCATTTTTTTTGTATCGTGCTGTTTAAAAAAATCTTCAACACTCTCATATATTGTACATTGTATGTGTTTCCAGTAGTCAAGTCCAGCACGTTTTAACCTGCTGTCGCTGAGTTCAAAACCAAAAGGTTTTACCAAATGTAGGTGAGATGCACTGCCAAGAGCAATTCTGCCAATGTTACCTGTGTTGTTTGGTATTTCTGGTTCTATAAGAACAATGTTATAGGGCATATAGTTGTTTTATTTTGCTTTTTTGACCCTCTTAAGCACCAAAAAGTTTTGCGGGTTGATACCTAGTCCCGTAATTTTTTTTGAAACAAACCTTACGGCTATATCATAGTATAAGGGTACAATAGGAGCCTGAGCTACAATGATACTATCCATTTGTGTATACAAGCGCTTACGTTTACCTATTTGTGAAATTTTTTGGGCCTCCACATATAGACTGTCAAAAGCTATGTTTTTAAAATGTGTATAATTGGGGCCATTTGGAGTAAAGTTAGGACTGTAAAATAGGGATAGATAATTTTCTGCATCAGGATAATCTGCAACCCAACTTGCTCTAAATATATCAAGCTCACCACTGCTTTTAAGTTGTCTTAGGGTAGCGGGTGGCATGACATCTATTGTAATTGATAGGCCTAATTTTTCTAACTCTCTTTGGATGTATTCACAAAGGTCAAGATACTGACTGTTGGTGCCAATAGTAACCTGTATGGTAGTGGCTCCTGTTTCTT
>CATEMS010000241.1 GCA_949507465.1 Flavobacteriaceae bacterium | reverse complement strand
TTTGGGATTTTTAACAAGAAAGAAATTAAGACCAAACAAGTAAACAATCCCCTACATGGTCTAACCCTTAAAACCATTTTAGAAAATCTCGTTGCTAACCATGGCTGGGAATATATGGACAGACATGTTCGCATTAATTGCTTTGCTGTAAATCCAAGTATAAATTCTAGTTTAAAATTTCTTCGCAAAACACCTTGGGCCCGAGAAAAAGTTGAAAAACTTTATCTAAAAAGCATCAAGTAATCATTGTATATCAATTCTGTGAGGTAACATTCGCTACTATTTAAAACAAGGAGCCTTGCTGGCCCTCGCCAATTGGGGGCTCCTTATCATTCGTTGGAGCTGTATCTTCAGCAGGTTTTTGTTGTTGCGGTTTGGGCTCAGTAGTTTCTTGAGTAGTTTGATGAGCAATACGATCTGGGCTTTTTACAGTCTGCTCCCCAACTACTTCAATTGCGGCAGTAGGAGTTGGCTGTGGCTTCTCAAAGGGTAATGGCTCCAAGGCGTTAATTTCTAGTACCTTGTATTTTGTCAACTGGTTACCAAGGGCTCCAACGCCTTTCAAGGCAATGAAATTCTCAAGGTCAATTTCAAGGTTGTCCCTTCTATCCTTACCCCTTTCTTTTGTAAAAACAAGCTCTGCAACAGGTCTGTGATCTGTAAATACAGTTTCAAGATAGGATTTAGAATCGTTTGTTAATACGTTTTCTTGTTTCTCTGGGGTATCAATAAGAAATCTCTTCACATAAAAAAGCTCTTTCTCGCCAGCCCAATGAATAACTGTAATGGGTTTTTTAGGTTCCCATTTCTCCATCACAATAAGATCATCATCAAAATGCATGGTAATTTCTGGAATAACTGTTTTAACCAATCCTTTTTGATTGATAAGCAATAATCTATCTGTAGGTCTAAACTCTCCCACTAACTCGCCACGATGGTCTAGGTTCAATCGTTGTACGGTTTCGTCAAACCATATTTTACGTGGTTTTAGAGTAGAAAGTCCCTTTTCCTTTAACTCAATTCTCTTTACTGCATACTTGGTGACTATATTTCCTTTGGATCCGCGACCTTTTACCAACACATCACTAAAATCTAAATCCCATTTTAATTTTTTAATACTTCCGCTTTGACGCAGCAATATTTGTACTATTTCAGCCTCTCCATTAGGATTTGCTGTGAAATAAAGTACTTTACTACCTTTATTTCCCTGAGAAACTGTGTATTGTTTATCACGGGTAATACTTGTTACGTTAAAACGTTTGACATAGGTTGGGCCCTTAGTGCCATCTTTGTATATCATGTTATAGGTAGTACGTTTATCTTTCTTTTTAAATACAGCAACGTGAATAATGTTTTTCCCTATAAAGGTCTTGCTACCCACTTTAGTGACCATCATAGTTCCATCTTGAGTAAATACAATAATATCATCAATATCACTACAGTCTGTCACGTATTGATCTTTGCGTAAACTTGTTCCTACAAATCCTTCCTCCCTATTAACATAAAGCTTTGTATTTCTAATTACTACCTTAGTTTTCTGTATGTCATCAAATACTCTTATTTCTGCTTTACGTTCTTTGCCTTTGCCATACTCTTTTTTCAAACGAGTAAAATATCCAATGGCATGCTCTATTAGATGTGCTAATTGATGCTTTACTTGATTGATAGCATCATCTAAAGCATCGATTTTTTGTTGCGCTTTATCAATATCAAACTTTGAGATACGCTTGATGCGTATTTCAGTAAGACGAACAATATCATCTTGTGTAACTGTTCGTTTTAAGTGTGATATATGGGGCAGTAATCCCTTGTCTATAGCGTTTATGACTCCAGGCCATGTTTCTTGTTCTTCAATATCACGGTATATTCTATTTTCGATGAAAATGCGTTCTAGAGATGCATAATGCCATTGGTTTTCTAGTTCATGTAACTGTATTTTGAGTTCACTCTTTAACAATTGTACTGTTCTATCGGTGGAGCGACGGAGCATTTCACTGACTCCAACAAATAAAGGTTTATTGTTTTCAATCACACAGCCAAGAGGTGATATCGAACTCTCACAGTTTGTAAAGGCGTAGAGGGCATCTATAGTTTTATCTGGAGAAATACCAGAAGGGATATGAATTAATATTTCAACATTTGCTGCAGTATTATCCTCAATCTTCTTTATTTTAATTTTTCCTTTCTCGTTGGCCTTTAAAATGGAGTCAATTAGAGACCCTGTGTTGGTTCCAAAAGGAATTTCGGTGATTACAAGCGTATTTTTATCATGCTGGCTAATACGGGCACGAGATCTTATTTTTCCACCTCTTAGCCCGTCATTATAATTGGTAACATCTATAATACCTCCAGTTGGGAAATCTGGAAAAATAGTAAAGCGCTTTCCTTGAAGATGCTTTACAGAGGCGTCTATGAGTTCTATAAAATTATGAGGCAAAATTTTTGTTGACAAACCAACGGCAATACCTTCTCCGCCTTGGGCCAACAACAAAGGAAACATTACAGGAAGGTTGATTGGTTCTTTTCTTCTGCCATCATAAGAAGACTGCCACTTGGTAATTTTTGGATTAAAAACAACATCCAACCCAAACTTAGAGATACGGGCTTCGATATATCTAGAGGCGGCAGCTCTGTCTCCGGTAAGAATATTACCCCAATTTCCTTGGGTGTCAATAAGTAAATCTTTTTGTCCTAACTGAACCATGGCATCTGCAATACTTGCATCACCATGCGGGTGGTACTGCATGGTGTGCCCTACGATATTAGCTACTTTGTTGTAGCGGCCATCATCAAGATCCTTCATAGAGTGCATGATACGTCGCTGCACAGGCTTAAAACCATCTTCGATGGCTGGGACAGCACGTTCTAGAATAACATAACTAGCATAATCTAAAAACCACTCACGATACATTCCAGTAACACGAGTTATGGTTTCACCATCCTGCGATACTGGTAAATCAAAATTATCTTGACTATCATCAACAGTTGACTGATCAAGAATTTCTTCTTGCTGGTCATTTTGTGATGTTGCATCATCTGGATTTACCCCTTGGTCTGGATGTTGGTCCTCATTCATGTATTAAAATTTCAATTTTGGTATTGGTTTGTATAAGTTAGGCTTGTTCTTCTATGACATCTAACTCTACTTTTAGATTATTAATTATAAACTCTTGTCGGTTGGGTGTATTTTTTCCCATGTAAAAGGATAGCATTTCCTCAATACCCATTTGTTTGTCAAGCATTACAGGGTCTA
>CATEMS010000240.1 GCA_949507465.1 Flavobacteriaceae bacterium | reverse complement strand
TTTTGCAGCGTCCATTTCTTGGGTAAGGTTGGCTACTAGATATGCTTGATTTTCTTTTATATTTTCAAACCAGGTGCTTTGTTCTAGGATTTTTTTAAGCCTTGGCATGTCACTACATTGCAGGGTTACAAAACCAAAACTTGGATTCATTTGATCAACTCTACCCACGTACAGGCTTTTTCCTTTGTTTAACACCACTACATGAGTACATACTTTCTCTACCTCGTCCAAAAGATGAGATGCCAGTAGTATGGTTGTTCCATCTGATGCAATTTTTCTTATGATTTCTCGAATTTGATGGATCCCTTGGGGATCTAAACCGTTTGTTGGTTCATCCAAAATTAAAATCTCTGGTGTGTTTAAAAGTGCAGATGCTATAGCAAGCCGTTGTTTCATACCCAATGAAAAACCTTTAAAAGCATCATCTTGACGATCTAAAAGACCTACAATATCCAATGATTTTTGAACCTGGCTTGTGGCAACTCCTTTTATTTTACAAACCAATTCAAGGTTTTGTTTGGCGCTCATGTAAGGATAGAAATTTGGCCGCTCAATAATAGCCCCCACTTTTTTTAGGGCATCATGTGTGGATACATCACCGCCAAACCAAGAAAAACTCCCTGAGGTTTTATTAACTACATTAAGGACAATACCCAAAGTAGTAGATTTTCCACTTCCGTTGGGGCCTAAAATACCGTAGACATTCCCTTTTTCAATCGAGAAGGATAGGTTGTTTACCGCAGTAAGTCTACCAAATTTTTTGGTGAGGTTTTCAATAGTAAGAATTGGTTTCAAATACAGATATATTAGTGAGCTCTCTGTTTGACGATTTAGCTCGTTTATTGTTACATTTATTGAAAGATAATAAAAACAAACATTTGTTGTGAGTCAATTGCTTTAATTTAATCTTTGTATCAATACTTTGTTTATGAAAAAAGTTGTTTTAATTACAGGAGGATCTTCCGGAATAGGTAAGGCCATTGGTGAATATCTAATGGCTAAAAATTATAAGGTCTATGGAACAAGTAGAAACCCTAAAAACTTTAAAGACGGTTTTCCCTTTCCTTTATTGCCGCTAGATGTAACTGATATACAGAGCATTAAGTCCTGTGTGGCCATGCTGCTTGAAAAAGAGCCTACAATAGACATATTAATTAACAACGCTGGTGTTGGTATTACCGGACCCTTAGAGGAAACACCTATAGAGGAGATACAAAAGGCATTCTCAACAAATTTATATGGTCCTATACAAGTAACCAATCAAGTACTGCCAAGTATGCGAAAACAAAAAGGGGGACACATTATAAACATTACCTCAATTGCAGGATACATGGGCTTGCCCTTTAGGGGTGTTTACAGTGCCACTAAAGCAGCTCTAGAAATTACCACTGAGGCCTATAGAATGGAATTGAAACAATTTGGTATCCAAGTGTCTAATGTTGCTCCCGGAGATTTTGCAACCAATATTGCTGCAGGAAGATATCATGCTCCTCAAAAATCTAACTCCCCATACAATCAAACCTATGGCGCGACGCTAAAAATGATGAATGATGATGTAGATAGTGGTCAAAACCCAAAAAAAATGGCTGAAGCTGTGTATCATATCATTAACAAAAAAACACCTAAAGTACGATATGCAGTAGGGGCCTTTTTACAAAAATTTTCCATTGTTTTAAAAAAGATATTACCTTCAAAAACCTACGAGAAAATACTCATGAAACATTACAAGCTCTAAAGGTATTTTTTTGCCTTGTCTTGTTGGTAGGAAATGGCATCTTTAAACTCAGTTTTCATTCGCTCTAACAATTGTTTTACGGGTAAAGAATCTTCAATAGAAGTAACTCCTTGACCTGCAGACCATATTGTCTTCCAAGCCTTGGCCTCTGTATCCAACTCTTTTCCAAAATCCACTTTTGCTTTGCTTTGTATTTGTTCTTGGGTAATTCCTGCTTTCTCTAAACTCTTACTCAAAAAGTTTGCACTAACTCCACTAATGGCAGCGGTGTAAGTAACATCTTTGGTCTGAGAATCAATAATCATGTCTTTATACTCCTTGTTGGCATTGCTTTCTGTGGTATTGATAAAACGCGTACCCATGTAGGCCAAATCTGCACCCATTTGCATGGCACTCGCTATATCTTGGCCTGTGCTTAGCCCACCTGATAAAAGTATATAGCCATTAAAAATCTTTTTAATTTCATTTATAAATGGTACTGGGTGAAGGGTTCCTGCATGTCCTCCAGCCCCTGCACATACTAGAATTAAACCATCAACACCAGCCTCGATAGCTTTCTCTGCATGACGTCTTTTTATAACATCATGGAAAACCAAACCACCATAACTGTGTACTGCGTCAACCACAAGACTAATTGCACCTAAGGAAGTAATAATTAGTGGGACCTGGTGTTTTACACACACTTGCAAATCTGGCTCCACTCTTGGGTTGGTAAAATGTACAATGAGATTCACACCAAAGGGTGCTGCTTTTTTACCGGTTTGTTTTTCCCAGGCTTCAAGCTCTGTTTTTATTTGTATGACCCACTGCTCGAAACCCTCAGTTGTTCGTTGGTTTAATGCCGGGAACGTACCTACTATACCATTTTTACATGCTTCGATAACTAGCTCTGGTCCTGAGATTAAGAACATAGGTGCTGCAACTAAAGGCAGGCTAAGATTTTTGGTAAATTGATTTTTATCCATAGTGGTAAATGTTTGATACTAATTTTTAAACCCTACTACAATTAAGGGGATGTGTTATTTTTTCTTAAACAGTTTGGTAAATCTTGCAACAAAGGTATCAAGATCAAAAATACCTTGATCTGTTGTGGCTCTGTAGCTCAGCCAGATACTCAGGGGTAACATGATAAATGTACTAAGCCACGTGGCAATAAATGGGTGTAGGGTGCCGTCTTCGGCACTATTTTTTGCAAAAATCCCAATAAAATGGTAGGTTAAAAACAGAAGGATTGCAACAACCATAGGAAGCCCCATTCCACCTTTTCGGATAATAGCACCTAGTGGAGCTCCAACAAAAAATAAAATGATACATGCAATTGGCAATACCTGTTTATCATGTAAGGACATCTCATATTTGTTAAGGCGCTTTGTTTTTATTTTATAGGCCTTTTTTTTAGAATTTATTGTTTGTAAGGTACTCTTAGCGTTGTTTAGAGCCATTTTAGCAATTTCTGTTTGTCTTTTTTCTGAAAACAAATCTAAATATGAGTGTAGGCTATCAGGTAGTTTTTTTGCTTTTGTCTTCTTATTGTTGAATTTTGAGACACCTGCTCTGTAATAGGTATTATTTGCAAATGTTTGAATGTCTTTAGTGTAATCCTTGGAGAGGGAATCTAATTCTACAAATAATTCTTTGATGTTAAACATGTTATGATTGCTTAGATCGTTCTCTCTATCAATATCTGTATCGTTTAATTCTGTAAGATCTATATTAACGATGTATTGCTTGAAATCTGTTTTAGCAAAAGGCATTCGCTTTTGTTTTCTGAGGTCTTTTTCTTGCACATCTTCATATCTAGAACCATCATTTAGTATCAAAGACAAGGTGTTACTTCCTTCTTTACTTTTAAATTCTCCGCTTTGAGCGATGGTTACTATATAGTTTCCGTTAGGTTTTGTTGGATTTTTTTCATGAATAATAACACCAGTAAGAAACTCGTTGTTTTCTCCGTATTTATCATCTACTTTAATGTTAAAGCCTTCTCCAATTTGACTGAACTGACCTTCACTAATAACCATTGATGGGCTCATTTGAGCAAGGTTTCTTCGCAGATTTTGCCATTTGTATTCAGAATAAGGGATGATGTTATTAGCAAAGAAAAAAGCCGTTAGAGCCAATATAGAAATAAAAACAGTGAGACTTCTCATAGCCCTTTGTAGCGAAATACCTGTAGATTTCATTGCTGCAAATTCATATCGCTCAGAAAAACCTCCAAATACCATCAATGAGGTAACTAATATAGTGAGGGGTAATACCAGCGGTATGAGCTTTGGAGTGAAGAACCATAAAAACTTTAAAATGATAAAAAAGTCAATGTCTTTGCCAGCCAACTCTGCGATGTACAGCCAAATGGTTTGTAACACAAAAATAAACATCAAAATAACAAAGACGCTAAAAAACGTCTTGAGGTAAGAGATCAATATGTATCTATCTAGTATTTTCACTCCAAAAGATTAATCAAGCCTGTTTATATAATACCCCTGTTTTGTATACGTATCTTGGTCAAAAGTAAATAAGCTGCCAGAAAGGGATTGGTTGGTTTTAAAAGACAATACAGTTATGGTATATTTTGTTCCTTTACTGTCTATCTGAATTAGTTTATGGATGTGTTTTGTTTTTTTATCGATACCTAGATAAATTTTCTTGATTTCAGCATTACTGTCAATAGGGGTTAATTTCACAAACTGAATTTTTCTTCCTTTTACATTTTCAACAATGCCCATTTTAGAATCATAGCCCTCTTCGTAAAATGTCAGCATTTGAGATGGCGTGATGTCTTTCTCATCCTCGGGGTTGTATAAAGATATGGTGACCTCCTGGTCTTCAGGAACAATAGTGTATATAAAACTGCCGTCAAACATGCGAGTAATACCAAGCATGTTGATTACATACTTGTCGTTTAAAAGTGTTAGGTCTCCAGTAGTTTGTTGACTAACACCTTCTTTTTGATTGTCAAGATTATACTTAAATTCAATCTGTATATTGTCATAACTTCTAACTTTTTCAGAAACTTCCTCAAGCAGTGCCTTAGCTTGTTGGCCAAAGCAGGTGCTAGAAACTAAAATAATAAGAATGCTAATACGTATTTTCATGATGTTATTCGTTTTCTAGTAATTGGTTTAAAGCCTCAAGGGTAGGTACAGATACGCTTCTGGCTTTGCTACCTTCAAAAGGCCCAACAATACCAGCGGCCTCTAACTGGTCGATAATTCTACCGGCACGATTGTATCCTAATTTAAGTTTACGTTGTAATAAAGAAGCTGATCCTTGTTGTGCAATAACTAGTACCTCAGCAGCTTCTCTAAACATCACATCACGCTCATTGATATTGTTATCAAGATTTGTGCCACCTTCCTCGCTTATATATTCTGGTAAAATATAGGCATCTGGGTAGGCTTTTTGACCACCAATATAATCTGTTATATCTGCTATTTCTGGGGTATCTACAAAAGCACATTGTATTCTTACCAGATCGTTTCCTTGGGTGTAGAGCATATCGCCTCGGCCAATTAATTGATCTGCACCTCCGCTATCTAGGATAGTGCGAGAATCTATTTTACTTGTTACCCTAAAGGCGATACGAGCTGGGAAATTAGCTTTAATGATTCCTGTTATTACATTTACTGAGGGACGTTGTGTGGCAACGATAAGGTGAATACCAATTGCACGAGCCAATTGTGCTAGCCTGGCTATTGGGGTTTCTACCTCTTTTCCTGCCGTCATTATTAAATCAGCAAATTCATCAATAACAAGCACTATATAGGGTAAGTATCTGTGATCTTCCTCTGGATTTAATTTTCGTTCTTTAAACTTGGTATTGTACTCTTTGATGTTACGCACATAAGCATTTTTGAGTAGATCATAGCGCTTATCCATCTCTACACACAGAGAGTTTAGGGTTGTAATTACCTTATTGGTGTCTGTAATAATAGCATCTTCATCTCCAGGTAATTTCGCTAAGTAATGACGTTCAATTTTATTAAATAATGTAAGTTCTACCTTTTTTGGATCTACCAGTACAAATTTTACCTCAGCTGGGTGTTTTTTATATAAAAGTGAGGTAAGTATCGCATTAAGACCTACCGATTTACCTTGCCCTGTAGCACCTGCCATGAGTAGGTGTGGCATTTTTGCTAAATCCACAACAAAGGTTTCATTGCTAATGGTTTTACCCAGTGCAAGTGGCAATTCCATTTCTGCATTTTGAAATTTTGGAGAAGCAATGGTAGTCCTCATGGAAACCGTTTTTGGATTTTTATTTGGCACTTCAATTCCAATGGTACCGCGTCCAGGAATGGGGGCTATGATTCGTATCCCAAGAGCAGATAGAGAAAGGGCAATGTCATCCTCTAGGTTTTTAATTTTTGATATCCGTATTCCAGCCTCAGGAACAATCTCATACAGAGTAACGGTAGGTCCCACCGTAGCTTTTATACTAGCAATTCCAATTTTATAGTTATTGAGAGTTTCAACAATACGATTTTTGTTTTCTTCAAGCTCTTCTTGATTGATAGTGATACCCTGCCCAGAGGTGTAGTCCTTTAGCAGTTCTATGGTAGGAAATTTATAGTTGCTAAGCTCGAGGGTTGGGTCAAACTCTCCAAAATCTTTTACAAGTTTATCACTTAAGTTTTCTACAACAACCTCTTCTTCTTTAGCCTGTTGTATCTCCATGGATAGCTCCTGTTCTTTAGCCTCTTTTGCACCACTTTGTTGCGTATTTTTTATTGGCGCTTCACTGGAGATCTCTACGCTTTGTTGTGTTGGATCTGTATTTTGGGTGGTAGTTGTTTGTAAGGGTATT
>CATEMS010000239.1 GCA_949507465.1 Flavobacteriaceae bacterium | reverse complement strand
CAAATGCTAAAGGAACAAAAGCAATTACTAATGGGAATCCAATTGTCAATAATCCTGGCAACATCATTTCTTTTAATGATGCTTGTGTAGAAATTGCTACACATTTGTCATATTCTGGTTTCCCAGTACCTTCCATAATTCCTACAATTTCTTTAAACTGACGACGAACTTCGTATACCATTTCCATCGCTGCTTTACCAACAGCATTCATTGCTAGTGCAGAGAATACTACAGGTACCATTCCACCCACAAATAACATGGCTAATACTGGTGCCTTAAAAATATTAATTCCGTTAATTTCTGTAAAAGTAACATACGCTGCAAATAATGCTAAAGATGTTAAGGCAGCAGAAGCAATAGCAAATCCTTTTCCTGTTGCAGCGGTTGTATTTCCAACTGAATCTAAGATATCAGTACGTTCTCTTACGATTGGATCTTGCTCACTCATTTCAGCAATTCCTCCTGCATTATCTGCAATGGGTCCAAAGGCGTCGATGGCTAACTGCATGGCTGTTGTAGCCATCATTGCAGAAGCTGCTAATGCTACTCCGTAGAATCCTGCTAAAGCGTATGAAGACCAAATAGCTCCAGCAAACAATAATACTGATGGGAATGTAGAAATCATTCCTGTCGCTAAACCTGCAATAATGTTTGTTCCAGCTCCAGTGCTTGATTTTTGTACAATTTCTAAAATTGGTTTTTTTCCTAATCCTGTATAATATTCTGTTATTGATGAAATGACACCTCCTACAAATAATCCAACCAACGTAGCATAAAACACACGTATAGAAGATATTGTTACTGGATTATCATTATTTTCTCCGAAGAATTTCATTGAGATTGTGTCTGGTAACATGTATGTAATTAATCCGAAACAAGCTGCGGCAACTAAAGCAATAGACACCCAGTTCCCAATGTTTAATGCACCCATTACTTGCTTTTCTTTGGCCTCATTACTTTTTATCTTTACAAGCATTGTTCCTATTACAGAAATAATAATTCCTGCTCCTGCTATTGCCATTGGCAATAATACAGGACCAATGCCTCCAAATCCTTTATCAATGATATTTCCGCCCATATCTTGAATGATATAGTTTCCTAATACCATTGCAGCCAGTACTGTAGCTACGTATGATCCAAATAAATCTGCACCCATACCAGCAACATCACCAACATTATCGCCAACGTTATCTGCAATTGTAGCTGGGTTTCTAGGATCATCCTCTGGGATACCAGCTTCTACTTTTCCAACTAAATCGGCTCCAACATCTGCTGCTTTCGTGTATATTCCCCCACCAACACGAGCAAATAATGCGATAGATTCAGCACCTAAAGAGAATCCTGCAAGTGTTTCTAAAACAATTGTCATTAATTCACTTGGTGTTTTTGCAACACCTCCAAATTCTCCAGCAATCCATTCTCCACCCATGAACATATTAAAGAATATAATGAAGAATAATGTAAGTCCTAAAACTGCTAATCCAGCAACTCCAAGTCCCATAACCGTACCTCCTCCAAATGACACCTTGAGTGCGTTTGGTAAACTCGTTTTTGCAGCTTGTGTTGTTCTAACATTGGTTTTAGTTGCAATTTTCATTCCTATATTTCCTGCATATGCAGAGAAGATAGCTCCAAAGATAAATGCGATTGCAATTGACCAATGTGTTGTTGGCACAACGAAAGATACGCCTGCTAATGCTACAGCGACAATGATTACAAAAAATGTTAATAACCTATACTCTGCATTTAAAAAAGCCAATGCTCCTTCATAGATGTGATCTGAAATTTCTTTCATTTTACCATCACCTGCATCTTGCTTCATCACCCAGGATTTTTTTATTAGCATGTATACTAAACCTATTAATGCCGCAGCTATTGGCATGTAAATCATCATTGCTTCCATATATTATTTGGTTTATTAATTTAGGCGGTAAAAGTAACAAATTAAAGACAATTAAAAAACACTTTTTTGTAAGTAAAAAAAGCAGTCTTAAATTGCTCGTTATGAGCACTTAAGAAGTAAAATTATCATTGGTTTTATAGTAGTTAGGGTGGCCTTTTTCTAAAAGTCCTGCTTTTAAATAGTAATGACTAAATTTTGTGAAATGAAAACAAGCCCTAGAAGTTAAAGCCAAAGGTTCCTGTAAACCCAAATTTTCTGGCATTGGGATACTCAGACTCATTTAGGTAATTGCCCCTAAAATTGACATCGAGCCTAAACACCTTAAAAATATTACCTACGCCAACACTATATTCATAATAAGGTTTGTTTGGAGATTGGTATACAATATTAGATTTATTTATATCTATATTTTCTTGATTTACACTACCAATAACAGCTCTAAAACCAAGTACTTCTCTTAAATTTAAATCTCGAAGCCAAGGTATGCGCTGAAAAATTCTACCCCCAAAGTTGTGCTTTAAATGCAAGGACACATATTGATCGCTTACAAATTCATAAAAATCTATTTGGGAAAACGTGTTGTATATACTAAAAAGTGTTTGATTTCCTGGAATTGGATTTAATAGACTCAAATTTACCTGACCAATAGTTTTACCAGCCTCAATGGTTGATGTCAGCCTTCCAATGCCTCCAATATTCCAAGGGTGTGAATACAAACCTTGTATTCTTTGGTACTCAAATTCTCCATCCAAAAAGCCTTTAATTCCGTAGGTGTAGCCCAGAAAGATGCTCGGGAAACTCCCTTGGTTTATGATTGTTCTCTCCACACCATACCCAGAAACTTTCCTTTTTGGTGTAAAAAAGGCTGACACTTGCAGCTCTGGTTGGTTAACGGTATTGCCAATACTTCCATCCTCTCTTTCATAAGCCACACTGAAGGTTTGTGTTGCAGAGCTCAAAGATCTATAAGATCCTGTTAAGCGAATATTTAAATTTTTAACCGGCTCTAAAGAGAACCCTAATGTTGCTAATTTCACTCGAGTTAGTTTGTCATTAGCACCCACGGTAATAAGTGATGATGAGGCTAGATTCCTGCCTAAAACATCATTGCTTGAGGTAAGACTTGCCCCTGTTTGTTCTACGTCTTTTCTATATCCAGCATAGAGGGTAAGTCTGTTTTTTCTATTGAGTAGTGCCTTTGCAGATATTCCAAATTTAAACCGATCATCTTTGAATCCATAAGCGCCAAAACCTTCCAATCTCCATTGATCATTTTGAGAAAAATAAGTCCTTCCTCCCAACCGTACCCTTAACCCTTCTGCTTCATTATATCCAAACACAGAAAACACAGGACCAATATCAAAATTATCTACCTCATAATATCCAGAGGCCAAAACAGAGGCAGCGCTATACAAAGCCTTGAACCTAGGTACTGTTTTTAAAGTATCCAACATTTTATAGATACTCAACTCATCTTTGTTTAGTTTCTCTAACCGGTTTTCTTCCCAAAATGAATCTGGCCTATTGTAGACCTCATACTGGTAGGGATCTACTTGTATTTTATAAAAATATTTTTCCTTGGGGGTATCAAAAACATAGTTGTCATAAAGCGTTGTTCTTCTTCCATAGACTCCTTTGGCCTTTTCTTTGTCCTGGAAACTAAAATCACTCATAAAATAATCTCGAGTGATCAAAAAAATAGAATCGTTTAATACATCAAACTCTTGCTCTATGTATACTTCTCTGATCCAGTTTACATTGGCACTTTTGGAAGCTTGCAGGTTAATTTCTTTGATGGCCCAAGTAGAATCATTTACCCAAAAATCTCCTTTAAAAGTAAGTTCGTTTTTACGTCTTGGATAATAGGCTATGTTATAACACCATTTGTCTTTTCTATAGGCACTGTCTAACAGCACATAATTGTAAACATCTACACCTGTTTTAGACAAAGGGCTTGTGAAGGCTTTATCAAAAAATTTTAAGTAATTGTCATACACATCATAGGGGCTGTATAAATCTTTTAAAAATGCAATGAGGGTATTGTTGTTTTCGAAACCAGAATTTTTATTTCCTTGAAGTATTTCTCTTTCCTTGCCAAGAAGATTATCTCCATAAACTTTAGAAGAGGCTTCGTTTATAAAAATTGGTAAGTAGGTTTTTCCTGTTACCCTTGAAGTGTCTATCTCTTGAAAGATAAACTCCATGCCTTTAAATATCTTGTTTTCAGTGAATGTGCTATCAATGGTATTTAAATCAAATTCTAGCTTTTCGTATTTATCGTAGGCGTATTGATTGAATTTTTTGACTCCATTTTGCCTACGGTTATCCCATATCTTTTTGAGTATGTCAATTGCTGGATTGTTTTTTTTGGAGGTCTTACCACTAAAGATAACTACCTCATCTAAAGAGGCAGCTTCTTGCTGCAAAACAATACTCATGTTGTAATTGATCTTTTTTTCTAGTGTAATTTCTTTATTTTGAAATCCTAAAAAAGAAACCACAATCTGGGGGTAAGTCTCATTACTCTCTAGATAAAAACGACCGTCTTCATTGGTAATGGTACCCTCAAAACTATTTTTAAAAACAACATTAGCAAAAGGCACAGAATTTCCATCTATGTCTGTCACAACACCGCTTATTTTAGTTTGGGCCTTAGCCAGAGTAAAGGCTAATACTAGAAAAAGAAAAAAAGAGTTTCTCATCAAAACAACAGAACTCATTATTAAATAATGCTATAAGGTACTAACAAATGACACTTAAAATGTCTATCCCCGGGTTCAACCTTTACAATGTATTATTTTTTGTACAGTACTTTTTTAACTGCATGTACTACATCTGTACTATTGGGCAACCATTGCTCTAGCAAAGCAGGTGAATATGGCGCGGGGGTATCTGCAGTATTTATCTTTTCAACAGGTGCATCTAGATAGTCAAATGCCTGGCTTTGAATTTGGTAGGTTATTTCTGTAGCAACATTTCCAAAAGGCCATGCTTCTTCTAAAACCACCAAACGATTTGTTTTTTTAACAGAGTCTAAAATGGCGTTGATATCCAGTGGCCGAACCGTGCGCAAATCGATAATTTCACACTCTATACCCTCGGCCGCTAATTGATCTGCAGCTTTGTAGGCTTCTTTAATTATTTTTCCGAAAGAAACGATGGTAACATCGCTACCCGCGCGTTTTATTTCAGCGACACCTAATGGAATTATGTATTCTCCCTCAGGCACCTCACCTTTATCACCATACATTTGTTCGCTCTCCATAAAAATTACCGGATCATTATCACGTATGGCACTTTTTAAAAGACCTTTGGCATCTGCGGGGTTACTTGGCACAACAACTTTAAGTCCTGGGGTGTTTGCAAACCAATTCTCAAAAGCTTGAGAATGTGTAGCGGCTAATTGACCCGCACTTGCGGTTGGCCCTCTAAAAACGATGGGGCAGTTAAATTGCCCACCACTCATTTGTCTTATTTTTGCTGCATTGTTTATGATTTGGTCAATCCCAACCAAAGAGAAATTAAACGTCATGTACTCTACAATAGGCCTGTTACCGTTCATAGCGCTACCAATAGCAATACCAGCAAAACCAAGCTCTGCAATGGGAGTATCTATTACTCGCTTTTCGCCAAACTCCTCCAACATTCCTTTACTTGCTTTATAGGCCCCATTATACTCT
>CATEMS010000238.1 GCA_949507465.1 Flavobacteriaceae bacterium | reverse complement strand
CCATCTGTATCTTGATAGGTATAATTGTTAATAGAAAAATCTGTAGAATAAGGCGCTTCTCTGATACCCCCACCATCTGTAGCTTGTCCTGTTGCATAGGTTCCAATACCACGAATGTCTTGTGGTTGATCTCCTTGTTTTAATGTCAGCATTAGTCCAAACCAATCACTCCATCCCTCGCCCATTTGCTCCTGGTTTTGCAAACATCCTGTATTAAATCTGCCGCCGGTGAGCCTGTTGGAAATTCCGTGTCCGTATTCATGGGCTATAATGCCGTTATCTACATCACCATCGAGTTGGTAAGATGTACCGTTTGATAGAGATCCCTGAATTTGTTCTCCAGAGAGCAAGGCTGCAATAATAGCCTCTCCATCTGCCTGAGAAATCATGATAGAGGTAATGGTGACTTGATCTCCAACCTCTCCAGGAGCCATAGTAATTGGTGATCCTGGTACGTTATTGACAATAATTACAGCGATAGCACCTTGGTTTTGTGCAGCTAATATCTTGAATCCGAATTGACATTCTCCTCTTCTTATTACCGCAATAGCACCATCTAAATCTGGTCCGTTTAATAAATCATCACAGGCGTCATAAGGGTCTTCAGAGGCTCCTTGGTCATCATCTAGGGTCAGGGCTAGTTGTCCTACAATTGGAGTGTCTTCTGGAAGTGGAGCCCCAAAATTAGCAAGTACCCCAAGATAATCACCCGCAAGAGATCCGTCAATTGTTAAGGCATTGCCTGGGGGTGCATTCCACAAGTACATTTGCATTCTTGGATTACCCCCGTCAGGTGGAGTGGCAAAATTGGCGTTATTGGTACCGCCTCCATCTTGGGCTTGAGCATCCACAAAATCATCGTCAGATCCTCCATTTCCGTAATTGTTGTCCTGAAAATTTCCGCTTGCTTCATCAAAACCATATTGATAATACACATCATGCATGATGTTGTTCCAATAAAATAAATTAGTGGTTGCTGCTGGCAACATTTCTTGAGGAGCAGCATTAAAGTTAAAAGGAAAGTCAAAAGTCAATGAACTCCCTCCATCTGGTGAGGCGCCCCCTGAGTTGTTGTTATCAATATCATCTCTAGCAATCACATTATTTCCTCTAGTGATGGTATATTCTGCTCCAACCACTCCGTCTGTATCGTGCCAACCAAAGGGAGAAGCCTCTGGATTTGCAGGGTCAAAAACTAATACATCATCTCCATGGTTAGGGCTTTCTATTGGTACAGGAAATACTCTGTAGCTCTCTCCTGTTTGGGAAGTAACTGTGTTGGTGGTTTGTGTTGAATACAAAACACTGTTGTGACTATTTTTATGTTCGGCAGTAGTATGGTCTGGAGTACCAAAATTACAACTAGTTACCCAATCATTACTTGACAAAACAGTTCCTGTAAGAGCATCGATTCTTAGGCTAAAATAATGACTTGCATCCAATAGATATATACTTAAATCCCAGGCAAGATGCAGTTTACCTTCCAGCGTCGGCTGAAATACAAGGGATACAGGTATATTGTTTAATGAAATGCCTCCTGTATTAAAGATAAAATTATTGTCTGCTTTTGTCTCTAGAATTTCTAATCCAGCAGGTGCTTCTATCCCTAAAGCTATAGCAGCTTTCACAATTGCATTTTGAGCTGTTATTGCTGGGCTCTGTGTATTTATTTTTTGAACAGCGTTTGGAACAAAGCCTAGCTTCTGAGATACCACAACACCATTTTTTATTGCAAAAACTGAAGTAGAATTAAATACTTCTATCCCAGATAATCGTTGGGATACATAAACATTATCTAGTTTCATGCTCTTGGAGTATGTCGATGAATTTATCTTGAAATCATTTACATCCTCTTGGGTTAAGCCCAATTGAGGGCTGTTGGTATTTAAATAATTTTCTAGAATTGCTTGATTGTTTTGCCCATTACAAAGTAATGTGGCAAATAACAATAGTAAACATGTGTAGAGTTTCATAAAAATTTTTTTTTAAAATTAGGGATACAAGACCAATAAAAAGGCTTAATTAACTTTTTTAACACTTCTGGATACCAAATTATATTTTCCCATTAATTTTCTGAAAAATTTGCAAGGCATTGCTGTCTGTCAATCTGGATACATAATTGCAACAAGCCATCACGTATTGATATACAGATTGTGGCTCCTTGATTGATGGATCAAAGTAAGAAAGAATAAGACTGTCGTAGTGGCGCAAATTTGCCCCTGTATGGAAATTCTCTACAGCAGTTGTAAAGGTGTCTAGTAATTCAGATAGTATTTTATAACCCGCTATTTCCTTTTCAATAACCTCTTGACTTTGGTATACATTAGTTACAGAAATTTTTATGATATCGTTTATTTGAGCTTGGTATTTGCTTTTATCTAAAAGGGCTCCGGTAAAGGTTCCTGCCAAGATAGCCTCCTCATTTGTTAAAAATAGGTGCACCGCTTCCTCTATAAGCACACCAATGGCCATAGCCCTTAAATAGGTTAGACGGTCTTTACTGTCAGTCAGTCTGTTGTATTTTTTTGTATCTATGGTTTCTTTTACCAAAGATATAAGGTATTCTAGGGCAAACTCTTCTTCTATGAGTCCTAGATTAATGCCATCTTCAAAATCAATGATGGTGTAGCAAATATCATCAGCGGCTTCTACCAAATAAGCTAGTGGATGACGGTTGTAGCTTAAATCCTCTTTCTCTCCACGTTTGGTAAGTCCTATCTCTTGAGCGACTTGCTCAAAGAACAAAACCTCTGATTGAAAGACCCCAAACTTTTTGTCTGCAATGTGTGATGTTGGCTTTTTTGGCAAGGATTCTTTAGGATATTTCATAAAAGCTCCTAAAGTGGCAAAGGTAAGGCGAAGCCCTCCATCCAATCCATTTTTTGACTGGGTTAGTATTTT
>CATEMS010000237.1 GCA_949507465.1 Flavobacteriaceae bacterium | reverse complement strand
TCTCCGTACCTGCTTGCTTTTTTTTTTCGGTGCGTGTTCTCTCTTTTCGCCTAAGAGCTACGCGAAGAAATCCTGTGCGCGAAAATCTTATTTTTAGACATAAAGTGTCTATGGCTGTACGTAACTACTTGTCTGGGCAAGGGTTTGTTGATGTAGAAACCCCTTATTTAATCAAATCTACCCCAGAAGGTGCACGTGATTTTGTGGTTCCAAGTAGGATGAACCAAGGACAGTTTTATGCCCTACCCCAGTCACCACAAACATTCAAGCAACTGCTTATGGTGGGTGGGCTTGATAAATATTTCCAGATTGTAAAATGCTTCAGAGATGAAGACTTACGTGCAGATAGACAACCAGAGTTTACACAAATTGATTGTGAAATGGCTTTTGTCGAACAAGAAGATATTCTAAACACATTTGAAGGACTCACTCGCCATTTATTAAAAGAAATCAATGGCGTAGCTATTGGGGCATTTCCCAGAATGCAGTATGATGATGCCATGCGACTGTATGGAAACGACAAACCAGACATTCGTTTTGCAATGGAGTTTGGAGAATTAAACCAAGTGGCAAAACACAAAGAATTTAAGGTCTTTAACACCGCAGAACTGGTAGTGGGTATTGCCGTACCAGGAGCAAATAGTTTTACTAGAAAAGAAATAGACAAATTAATAGACTGGGTAAGGCGTCCCCAAATAGGAGCCCTTGGTATGGTATATTGCCGTTGCAATGATGATGGAAGTTTTAAATCTTCCGTAGATAAATTTTATGACCAAGAAGATCTTGCCAAATGGGCAGAGCTAACAGGTGCTAAACCTGGAGATTTAATTTGCGTATTATCTGGAGACACCAGTAAGGTACGTGCTCAATTAAGTGCCCTGCGCATGGAAATGGCAGAAAGACTAGGTCTTAGAAAGGCAAATGAATTTGCACCTCTTTGGGTTATTGATTTCCCACTGTTAGAACTAGATGAAGAAACAGGAAACTATCATGCCATGCACCATCCATTTACATCGCCAAAATCTGGACAACTTGAACTTCTAGAATCAGATCCATCAAAGGTGAAAGCCAATGCTTATGACTTGGTGCTAAACGGAAACGAAATTGGTGGAGGTTCCATCCGAATTCATGACAAGCAAACCCAGGGAATTATGTTAAATCACTTGGGCTTTAGTGAGCAAGAGGGCAGAGAGCAGTTTGGATTTTTAATGGATGCCTTTGAGTATGGTGCACCACCTCATGGAGGTATTGCTTTTGGATTAGATAGATTGGTGGCAATTCTTGGAGGACAGGAAACCATTCGTGATTTTATTGCCTTTCCTAAAAACAATAGTGGTCGTGATGTTATGATTGATGCCCCTGCCCCTCTAGATACCTCTCAACTCACCGAGTTACACCTAAAAACAAACATTGAGGATTAAATAGCTATGCGGTTACTATTATATATTCTTTTTTTTGCTGCAGTAGTATTTGCTGGTTATGGCTTTTATATTGGGCAAGAAAATCTTGCTACATCACAGCTATGCATTGGTTTGGGGGTTACTACTTTATTCTTTGTTTGGATGCCTACATTCGTTTATCATCACTGGAGATCTAAGGATGTTAAAAGGTATATGCTCAACCAAGAAAACATCCTGAAAATGCGTAAATACACCAATAACAATAAGTTATAATATCAAAAAAGCGTTTTTAGGCTATAGTTGGTATGTATTTTTTCCTACATTTGTTTTATTATTAATGTATTATAATTGAAAAATGGAAGGAACTGTAAAATTTTTTAACGAATCTAAAGGGTTTGGTTTTATCACAAATGATGAAACTGGACAAGATATTTTTGTACACATCACAGGAGTTAATGGACCCTCTCTTAACGAGGGAGACAAAGTAACATATGTTGAAGAAGAAGGAAGAAAAGGAACTGTAGCTGCTCAAGTTACAGCAGTATAACCTTTTTTTAAGTCATCCAAACCTCGCTTTGCAGCGGGGTTTTTTTTATCTCATAGCTCAAAGAAGTGCTCTTTTACTGAAGATTTCTTTTCTCTGTAAAAAACTGCTGTAATAAATCAGCAGCTTCTTTGGCAAGCACACCTCCACTGATCTTTGTTTTGGGATGTAGGGTTGTTTTCATCGCAATACACCCTCTTTGGGTGTCAGGGGCGCCATATACTATGGTAGGTATTTGGCTCCAAAACAAAGCTCCCGCACACATTTGGCAGGGTTCTATGGTTACATATAAGGTACACTTGTGTAAATACTTACCCCCCAAAAAATTAGCAGCCGCTGTAATAGCTAGCATCTCTGCATGTGCTGTGACGTCGCCTAGTGTCTGAGTTAGATTATGAGCTCTTGCTATGATTTGATTATCTGCAACAATAACGGCGCCAATGGGAATTTCAGACTTATCATAGGCGGCTTGTGCCTCTTGTAAGGCGCGTTTCATAAAATAAATATCATCGTGGGGTGCTATCAACATACACTTTGTTTGTCATAAAAATAAAAGTAATTATACTAATAAACTAAAAAAATAATGCTGCACATTATTTTCAATTCACTTACAAAACAAAGCGGGAACGATGTATTAATTCTAGTATCTTTGTAGTGTGGCACAAAACCTATTAAAAACCGTTAGTTATCCCAATGATCTTAGAGCGCTCTCCAAAGATCAATTACCGCAATTGGCCCAAGAGCTAAGAGATTTTATAATTGATATCGTTGCTGTAAAAGAGGGACACTTGGGAGCCTCATTAGGCGTGGTAGAGCTAACTATTGCATTACACTACTGTTTTAATACACCAGAGGACAAATTGATTTGGGATGTAGGACATCAAGCCTATGGTCACAAAATACTCACTGGGAGAAAAGATGTCTTTCACACCAACAGAACCCTAAATGGCATAAGTGGGTTTCCAAAAATAGAAGAAAGTATTTATGACTGCTTTGGTACAGGACACAGTAGTACTGCCATATCTGCTAGTTTGGGAATGGCTATTGCAGCCCGTTTAGTAAATAACAATACAAGACAACACATCGCTGTAGTGGGAGATGCCTCCATAGCTAGTGGAATGGCCCTTGAGGCCCTAAACCACGCGGGAGTTACAGATGCAAATCTTCTTGTCATTCTTAATGATAATGCTATTGGTATAGATCCTAGTGTGGGTGCATTAAAACAATATTTTTCAAAAGTAACCCTTGAGGGTAGACCAGATACAGATACTATTTTTGAAGCATTAAATTTTGATTACACAGGTGCTGTAGATGGACACAATATCGAGGAATTAATTGCTGTTTTTGAAACGCTAAAACAAAAAAAAGGACCCAAGATACTGCACGTTATAACAAAAAAAGGAAAGGGACTAAAACAAGCCGAGGAAGATCAAATAACCTATCATGCGCCCGGAAAATTAAATCCAGCAACAGGAGATCGCTTGCCAAATAATACGGCAGGTTTGCCTCCAAAATTTCAAGATATTTTTGGGCATACCCTTGTCGAGCTAGCCAAAGAAAATGACAGTATTATAGGAATCACACCAGCCATGGCAACAGGAAGCTCACTAAAATACATGATGGAAGCCTTTCCGGAACGGGCTTTTGATGTTGGGATTGCAGAGCAGCATGCCGTAACACTATCTGCAGGACTTGCCACCGAGGGCTTACATGTATTTTGCAATATCTATTCAACTTTCTTACAACGAGCCTATGACCAGGTAATACATGATGTATGTATACAGAAACTCCCAGTAATATTTTGCCTAGACAGAGCAGGTATGGTGGGTGAGGATGGCGCAACCCATCATGGAATTTTTGATATTGCCTTTTTAAGGTGTATCCCAAATATTATCATTGCCGCGCCCAGTAACGCTGTTGCGCTTCGTAATATTTTATATACCGCACAACTGGGTCTTGATTTTCCAATTGCCATAAGATACCCAAGAGGTCGCGGCAGAATATTAGACTGGAAACAGCCCTTTAAAAAAATAGCAATCGGTCAGGCAGAAGCCTTAAAAAAAGGAACTACCATTGCCCTTTTATGCATTGGCAGTATGGTTGAAAATGCCAAAGATGCACTGGACTTACTTCCATCTCAAACCCAAAAAAATCAAGTTGGAATTTATGATATGTGTTTTGTAAAACCACTTGATGTCAAACTGCTTTCTGAAATTTTCGAACACTACACAACCCTAATCACCATAGAAGATGGTGTTGTAAGTGGCGGATTTGGTAGCGCTGTTTTGGAATATAAGGCAACGACCAACTACACTAATAAAGTGGAGCTACTTGGTGTTAAGGATGAATTTCCACAGCAAGCAAGGGTAAGCCAGTTACAGGATGCAGAGGGCATATCCCCAGAAAAAATAAAACAAACAATACTTACTTATTGTACATAAAAAAAGAGACCAAAAACAAAGGCCTCTTTTTTGTCTGTATGTATTTGTTTGTTTATTTGATGATTAACTTAGTTGTTGATATAAATCCATCTTTCGATGTAACTTGAACTAGATAAACCCCAGAGATGAATTGACTAACATCAACAGTGGCAGTAGAATCAAGAGAAATTTCTTTGGTGACAATTAATCTTCCATTTATATCAAGTATAGATACATTTGCATCACCAGATACCTGGTTGACACGTATATGAACGGTCTGCTTGGCAGGATTTGGGTATAAAATAATACCTGTTTGTAAAAGTGATCTATCTGCAGAATCTAAAAGACAATCTGGAGTCTGAGGAACATCGAAAGCTTCTGTTTGATCATTAAGGCTATTGGCACTTCCTTGTGAGGCAGATAACCCTAGTCCTCTTCTGGCAAATGCTTCCCAAATTAAACATTGGTTGGCACCACCATTTGCTAGCATATCTGCCTCAAGTATGGCATCTCTTCCAGATTCAAAACCAGGATTACAAGGCTGTAACTTCAGACCATCTAGTACAAGTTGCATGGCGATGTTGTTTCCACCTGTTCCGTTGTATAGATCTGAATCAAACCCATATTGATTTATCAAATCCCAGGTCATTTCCCATAACATCGTTGCCCAGACAAAACCAACCCCATGAGGAACAGAAACATTTCCATCTGTATCTTGATAGGTATAATTGTTAATAGAAAAATCTGTAGAATAAGGCGCTTCTCTGATACCCCCTCCATCTGTAGCTTGTCCTGTTGCATAGGTTCCAATACCACGAATGTCTTGTGGTTGATCCCCTTGTTTTAATGTCAACATTAGTCCAAACCAATCACTCCATCCCTCGCCCATTTGCTCTTGGTTTTGCAAACATCCTGTATTAAATCTGCCACCGGTGAGCCTGTTGGAAATTCCGTGTCCATATTCATGGGCTATAATGCCGTTATCTACATCACCATCGAGTTGGTAAGATGTACCGTTTGATAGAGATCCCTG